>JAEYTV010000331.1 GCA_023433855.1 Pseudomonadota bacterium
GTGGTACACCCCGCCAGCAGGCCGGCTAACACGTGCAGTGCAGGCGATGGACGGGGTGGCGGCAATGCGCATATATGTGGATTTCGGTCCGACCTGAGGCTAATGTCATTCCGCATAGCTTCTGGAGCTAGTATATTATATATAATCCTGGCCTCGGTCCTTGGCGCGCTGTATCGGCGGCGGGGCCGCTGCGGCAAATAACGATGGCGGACATGGATCGAAGCGAAGGTGAAGGCGGCGTAGGTCCTGTTGCCCGCGACAGCCTGACAGGACTGGTGTACAGCAACCTCCGGCAAGCTCTGATGGAGGGGCGCTTCTGGCCGGGCCATCGATTCAAGATCCGCGAGCTGGCTGCAGCTATGAACGTTTCGGAGACGCCGATCCGCGAGGCGCTGATGCAGCTTGTGCGTGGACGGGCGCTGGAAATGCAGGCCGGCCGGTCCATTGCGGTCGCCCACATGACCGCCAAGCAATATATCGAACTGCGCACCGTCCGGCTTTTTCTGGAGGGGCTGGCGGCGGAGCACGCGACGACGCGGATCTCTGAATCCGACATAGACCGCATGGAGGCCATTCACGCAGAGCTGATCAGCGCCGAACAGCAGCAGCGCTGGTCCGATGCGGTGCGGGCCAACTGGCAGTTCCATCGCGGTCTCTATGAGTGCTCCGAACTGCCGGAAGTGCTGGCCATCCTGGATGATATCTGGATGCGCAACGGCCCGCTCCTGAACTTCCGTTATCCAAGCGCCCCGCCCACCTATCCGAACGAGCACCAGCATCTCTCGGTCCTGAGAAACCTGCGGCAGCGCCGGCCCGACAAGGTTCGGGAATCCATCCAGGCCGACATGATGGAAGGTGGCCAAAACCTCGTGCGCCTGCTGGAGCAGAGCGGCGGTACCCGCTACATGACTGCGCCGGGAGCGTGACAGGCTGGCCGTCGAGCGTTCTGTCATGATGCTGCGCCCGCCAGGGCCTCGCGGAGTGTCGCCGTCAGCGTCTTTTCAGACAGTCCGTATTTTTCGAAGAGATAGGGCGTGCTGCCGCCTTCCGCGAAGGTGTCACGCACGCCGACGCGGCGGAATTCCACCCGCACGTCGCTTTCCATCAAAAGCTCAGCGACTGCGCTGCCGAGACCGCCGATGATCGAGTGATTCTCCGCCGTCACCACCACGGGGACCTTCCGCGCGAGCGGGACGAGGGCGGGGTCTAGCGGCTTGATCGTCGCCATGTCGACCACCGTCAGCTCTATGCCCTCTGCCGCGAGCACATCGGCGCTCGAAAGCGCAACAGCGACCATCAGCCCGCAGGCGACGATCATCCCATGCCGGCCTTCGCGTAGGATCCGCATCTTGCCGATGCTGAAGTCGGACGGCGCCGTCCCGGAGGTCTCGGTCCCGTCGGCGCGCTTGAGGCGCAGATAGACCGGCCCTTCATGAGCGGCCATCGCGGCGACGGCGGCGCGCACCTGGTCCGGTCCGTTCGGCTCGATAACGGTCATGTTTGGCAGGGCGCGCATGAGCGCAAGGTCATCGATCGCCTGGTGGGAGACCCCAAGCAGGGTTGTGAGGCCGGGAATGACGCCGACGATCTTCACATTTGCCCTGGGATAGGCGACCTGCATGGCGATCTGGTCGTAGCACCGCCTTGTGGCGAAGACGCAGAAACTGTGCACGAAGGGGATTTCTCCGGAGCGGGCCAGACCCCCAGCAATGCCGATCATGTTGGCTTCGGCGATGCCGACCTGGTGGAAGCGCTCCGGCAAGTGATCGCGGAACAGGTCGGTTTCAGTCGGCAGTGTCAGGTCCGCTGTCAGGCAGACGATGCGGTGATCGGCGCGGGCGGCCTGCAGCAGGGCTTCTCCGTAATGCTTTGGCGCAGCCGCGGCTGCACCGCGTGCGTTGAAATCCTGTACCTCAAGCGAGGTGCGGTCCGAGGTCCCGGTCATTGTGCGTCCTCCGCAAGGGCCGCAAGCGCTTCCGCCGCGATCTCCGCCGGCAGTTTCAGATTGTGGGCCAATATGCCTTCAAGTTCGGCTACACCCTTGCCCGCCAAGGTGGCGGCGACCAGGCATGTCGGTCTGTCGCGGTCGCGCGCCCGATCGAGGGCTTCAAGCAGGGCAGGAATATCGTGCCCGTCGATCTCTTCCGCGGCCCAGCCGAAGGCGGTGAATTTCTCGGCGATAGGCGCGACCGAGACGACCTTGTCGATATGGCCTTCCACCTGCATTCGGTTGTCGTCGACGATGAGGCAGAGATTGGAGAGCGCGGCGCCGCCGGCAAACAGTGCGGCTTCCCAGAGCTGGCCTTCCTGCAATTCGCCGTCGCCCAGGATCACATAGGTGCGGCTGGTGGAGCCCCGCCGCCGGGCGGCAAGCGCCATGCCGATGCCGACCGACAGCCCCTGGCCGAGGGACCCGAGGGTGGCCTCGATGGCGGTTCCGATCCGTTCAGACGCGTTGATCTCGAAAACGGAACCATCCTTGCAGTAGTCGGCGACTGCCTTGCGATCAACGATGCCGCGGGCGGCAAGGGTTGCGTAGAAGATCGCCGTGTTATGGGCGGTCGACAGCAGAAAGCGGTCGCGATCCGCCCAGTCCGGATCGGCTGGATCGAGCCGCAGTTCGGCGAAATAGAGCACGGCGAAGAGGTCGGCCGCGCCCAGCCCCTGCTGCACATAGCCCTGGCCGGTCGGTGCCACGAGATTGATGACGTCGCGACGCAAAGCGCGGGCGATGCGGGCAAGGGTGAGGGGATCGCGTATGCGCGCGGCTGGCTGTCGTTCCCGACTTTCGGCAATGGTCATCGTCGCGGTCCTCCCAAGCCGTTCATCGGTTCCGGCATGTTGTTCAAAATCATCGGGCGTTCAGGCCGAGGTAAACCGTTCCAGGATGTTGCGGGTGATCCGCTGGGTGAAAGGATCGCCGCGTTTCAGCCCCATGACCCATTCGCAGGTGGCGGCCGTCAGCACCTCCCCCCTGCCGCGGGTCATATGCACCATCATGCCGGAGCCATATTTGTATCTGGCGAGCCCCTCCGGCGTGACGTCACCCGTCACGCGTTCGACCAGCCCTTCGTGATCGCTACCGCGCACATAGTAGCGGAAACCTTCCCCCTCCGGTTCGTCCTCGGCCAGAACCGCCGGCGACATGGCGAGGATCTCGATCGTCTCGGGCTGGCCCTCGACGGGAACGGGATAGGGCAGGCCGTGGCGGAAGGTGTAGTCCAGGCCATCGACCTCGTAGGCGAAGATATGCTGCTTGTCGCCGAAGATATCGGCATAGTGCAGCCCCGTGCCCTCGAATGCCCAGTGTGCGGGGCGATAGACGGTCAGCCCTTTCTGGCCGTTGGGCGCAAAGCCGCCCCAGGACGCATACATGCCATGCGCCCCGTTGACGCCGACGGTGGAGGCACCCGGCCAGTTGACGTTGTGGTCCTCCCAGGCGCTGGTCAGAAGATGCGCCTCGTCGGTGCCGGCCACGGGATCGTTCTTACTCGCCTTGAACTTGTGGCACACCTGCCGCCTGCCGTCGTCTTCCAGGCGGATCTGCCAGAGGAAGTTGGCCCCGAAACGGGCGAGACGGCCGCCTTTCTCGACATAGCGCTCGATCGCCTCGCGCATTTCCCAGGTCCAGTATTCGTCATGGCCGATGATGGTGACGCACGGATAGGCGTCGAGGAGATCAGGCCTGTACTGCAGGTCCGTCTGGGTGATCATGTCGAGCTCGAAGCCTTCCTTCTCGGCCCAGAGCACGAAGTGGCGGTCGAACTGCGCCCAGCCCGCGGCGGCGTAATACTGGCCGAAGCCGTTGGCGAAGGCCCATTCCTTCATGGCGTAGCGTGGCGCGTCGCCCATCTCCGGTGCCGGATCGGCGCAGATCCGCGGCGCGCCGGCGGGCAGCCAGACGATGCCGCGCGTCCACGGACGCTCAAGCGACAGAACCGGCGACGGCTGGTCGTGGTTCTCGCCTTCGACCCCGAAGTAGTGATTTGCCCCGCCGAAATCGTTGTAGGCCGTCCAGGTGCCCGTGGGCAGCACCATGAGGATCGTCGCGCGGCGTGTCTTTTCCGTAGGCCGCAAGACGAAGAAGTGATGCTGAACGAAGGGGATGCCGTTCGGCCGTTCGCAGGTCGAGACCACGCGGTAGAAGCCGGACCGCAGGTCCTCCGGCAGCCGCCATCGATGGCTGACCGGCCAGTTGCAGCCATTACGATAGGCATCCTTGGGGGTCGCGGCGAAGACACCATCGATCGCTTCCACCTCGTGCACCGTTTCGGGCCTGAGACCATCCCGGTAGATCTGCAGGCGCCAGGTCTTGGCCGTGGAGGTCGAGTGGAACACCACCTCGTCGCCGGGGTCATAGGACATGGCGTCGGTATAGGGTTAGACCTCTGGGACATCAGGTTCCTCGCGAGGCGCTTCATACCAT
>JAEYTV010000353.1 GCA_023433855.1 Pseudomonadota bacterium
CATCTGCAGGAATCGTTCGAGGCGGGCCGAGGAATGTTCCGGACCCTGCCCCTCGTAGCCGTGCGGCAGCAGGCAGACGAGACCCGACATGCGCAGCCACTTGCGCTCGCCCGACGAGATGAACTGGTCGAACACGACTTGCGCGCCATTGGCGAAATCACCGAATTGCGCTTCCCAGATGGTGAGCGCATTGGGCTCGGCGAGGGAGTAGCCATATTCGAAGCCGAGCACGGCTTCTTCCGAAAGCATCGAGTTGATGACTTCATAGCGGGCCTGCGTGGGTGACAGATTGGAAAGGGGTATGTAGCGGTCTTCTGTCTCCTGGTCATACAGGACGGAGTGGCGCTGCGAGAAGGTACCGCGCTCGCAATCCTGGCCGGAGAGGCGGATCTTGGTGCCTTCGACCACCAGGGAGCCGAACGCCAACGCCTCGGCCATCGCCCAGTCTATGCCCTCGCCTGTTTCCACCATCTGAGCACGGTTTTCCATGAACCGCTTGATGGTCCGGTGGGCATTGAAGCCTTCCGGAATGGTGGAGAGCTTCCGGCCGATCTCCTTCAACTGCTTCATCGGCACGGACGTCTTGCCACGACGCTGCTCGTCGGCGTTGTCAGCGGAGCGCAAGCCCGACCACTGCCCATCCAGCCAGTCGGCCTTGTTCGGCTTGTAGCTCTGCCCCGCTTCGAATTCAGCCTCGAGATGGGCGCGCCAGTCCGCCTTCATCTTCTCGAATTCACCCTCGGTGAGGTGACCCTCGCCGATCAGCCGTTCGGCATAGAGCTCCGCCACCGGCTTGTGCGCGCGGATGACCTTGTACATCTTCGGCTGCGTGAATGCCGGCTCGTCGCCCTCGTTATGGCCGAAGCGACGGTAGCAGAACATGTCGATGACGACCGGCTTGTGGAACTTCATCCGGTACTCGGTCGCAATCTTCGCCGCATAAACCACGGCTTCAGGATCATCCCCGTTCACGTGGAAGATCGGAGCCTCGATCATCTTTGCGACGTCGGACGGATAGGGTGACGAGCGTGAGAAGCCCGGGTTCGTGGTGAAGCCGATCTGGTTGTTGATGATGA
The DNA here is from genome assembly GCA_023433855.1 of Pseudomonadota bacterium. Taxonomy (GTDB): domain Bacteria; phylum Pseudomonadota; class Alphaproteobacteria; order Rhizobiales; family Rhizobiaceae; genus Neorhizobium. The sequence continues at coordinate 1,077 of JAEYTV010000353.1, forward strand.
AATGGATCATGCCGGCGACGCGGTGACCGCGAAGGCCCGAAAGGCCGAGGACCTCCGCGACGACGCCCTGGCCCGCGAAAGCCGCATCACCGTGCAGCAGGAGCGGCAGCACCTTGGCCCGCTCCTCAAGCGGTATGATGCCGTCCTTGTCGAACGTCTTGGCAAGCATGTCCTGCTTGGCGCGAGCCTTGCCCATGACTACCGGGTCGCCGATTTCCAGGTGCGACGGGTTTGCCGTCAGCGACAGGTGAACCTTGTTGCCGTCGAATTCTCGATCGGAGGAGGCCCCGAGATGGTATTTTACGTCACCCGAACCCTCGACCTCGTCGGGCTTGAACGATCCGCCCTTGAACTCGTGGAAGACCGCGCGGTGCGGTTTGCCCATGACGTTGGTCAGCACATTGAGGCGGCCGCGGTGGGCCATGCCCAGCACGATCTCCTGCAGGCCTTCCTGGCCGCCGCGCTTGATGATCTGTTCGAGTGCCGGGATGAGCGATTCACCGCCGTCCAGACCGAAGCGTTTCGTACCCTTGAAGCGCACGTCCAGGAACTGCTCGTAGCCTTCGGCCTCGACCAGCTTTTGAAGGATGGCCTTCTTGCCGTTCGGCGTGAAATCGACGCCCTTGTCGGGACCTTCGATCCGCTCCTGGATCCACTGCTTCTCTTCCGGGTTGGAGATATGCATGAACTCGACACCGATGGTCGAGCAATAGGTCCGCTCCAGGATCCCGATCATTTCGCGCACGGTCGCGTATTCGAGCCCAAGAACGTTATCGATGAAGATCTTGCGATCGTAGTCGCTTTCCTCGAAGCCGTAGGATTTGGGCGAAAGCTCGTCGTAGTCCTCGACGGGGACAGCCAGCCCGAGGGGGTCGAGCTTGGCATGCAGGTGCCCGCGCATGCGATAGGCACGGATCATCATGATCGCGCGGACGCTGTCGCGGGTTGCCTGCAGCACGCCTGCGCCGTCTACCGGCACGCCGGTCGCTGCGGCGGCTTCTTCGGCCTTCGCCTTGACCTTCTTTTCGATCGCCTTCTCGACGGCGGGCCAGTTGCCGTCCAGTGCCGATACAAGCTCACCGTTCGCGCTGAGCGGCCAATTCTTCTGCTGCCAGGAGGCACCCGTGGCGGCCTTCTTCACGTCCTCCGGATTGTCTGCCAGCGCCTTGAAGAAGGCCTGCCACTCCGGAGCAACTGCGCTCGCATCTTCCTGGTAGCGGGCGTACAACTGCTCGATATAGGCCGCGTTCTGGCCGTCGAGGAACGATGTGATGAGGAACTGCTCGTTGGCTTCTTGCCGTGCCATGATTTCTTGCGGACGCCGGGCCCGCCTCCTGACGTAATCGGAACCAGCCGTTTGGCAGCTCCGCATTTTCTTGTCTTCGTCTGTTATGCCCTGCCGCCGGCCATTGCCACCGACAGAACCGGCAGCGCCCGCCAGACAGCCGATGCTTGCACCGCGTCGCCTGTCCGAAGCTTGCAGGACATCGCCGCTATGGGCGGCGACTGTCCCCTATGTGGCGTCAACCCTTCAGGACTTCAACCAAGGTCTTGCCAAGACGGGCCGGAGATGGAGACACCCTGATGCCGGCCGATTCCATTGCGGCGATCTTCGACTCCGCGTCGCCCTTGCCGCCTGAGACAACCGCGCCGGCATGGCCCATGGTGCGGCCCTTGGGTGCCGTGCGGCCCGCGATGAAGCCAGCCATCGGCTTCTTCCGACCCTTCCTGGCTTCGTCCTTCAGGAACTGCGCTGCGTCCTCTTCGGCCGATCCGCCAATCTCGCCGATCATGATGATCGACTGCGTGGCCTCGTCGGCCAGGAACATCTCGAGCACGTCGATGAACTCCGTTCCCTTCACCGGGTCGCCGCCGATACCGACTGCCGTCGTCTGGCCGAGCCCTTCATTTGAGGTCTGGAACACCGCTTCATATGTCAATGTTCCCGACCGGGAAACGATGCCTACCGAGCCCTTGCGGAAGATCGAACCAGGCATGATGCCGATCTTGCACTCTTCTGGCGTCAGCACGCCGGGGCAGTTCGGACCAAGGAGTCGCGACTTCGACTTGTCGAGCTTCGCCTTGACGCGGACCATGTCCATAACCGGGATGCCTTCGGTGATGCAGGTGATGAACGGGACTTCGGCGTCGATCGCCTCGATGATCGCATCGGCGGCTCCGGCAGGCGGCACGTAGATCACGGTTGCGTCGGCGCCGGTCTTTTCCTTGGCTTCCGCGCCGGAGGTGAAGATCGGCAGCGAGGTCCCGTCGACGCCCGACGACCAGGACTCGCCACCCTTCTTGGGATGCACGCCACCGACCATCTTGGTGCCGTAATAGGCGAGCGCCTGCTCGGTGTGGAAGGTGCCGGTCTTGCCGGTCAGGCC
>JAEYTV010000576.1 GCA_023433855.1 Pseudomonadota bacterium
GTCGCTGGCGATTCATGGACGCACGATTGGGGTGAGATTTGCGCGAGAGCGCTCAACGCCTTCCAGAAGGGTGCAAGCCGTCGCTTCAGTTGGGGACATCTCATCGTCGATGAGGGGCAAGACTTCCCCCCGCAAATGTACATGGCCCTCGGGATGATGCTTAAGCAGATGAATGTTCATGGAGTTGCGGCCCAGATCACTATATTCGCGGACGACAACCAACGCTTGCAAGCCGACCGCAACAGCCGAATCAAGGATATTAAGAATTACCTTTTCCTAGGTGGTGCGCCCGACCGAGTTTTCGGCTTGAAGAAGAACTTCAGAAACACACGCCCCATCGCCGAGTTCGCCAAGCATTTCCAAGTCGGTAATGAGAGCGGCATTGCCGAGCTCCCCGATGCGGACGGCGAGAACCCGCAGGTCGTATTCGCCGCGAATGACAGGGATATCGCCGAGTTCATTGCTCGCAAAGCGAAGATAAACCCTGGCAAGCAGGTGGGAGTGATCGTTTACGGCGGCACCCGTGACGTCAAACGCGCCTACAACCAAGTAAAAGCGCGGATTAGCGACTTGGACAAGCCACCCCGCCTGCAAATGTACCTTAGTGGCCACGACACCCATACCGATGAGGCCTTGGACTTCGAAAGCGGGAACACGATTACTTTCCTGCATGCCCAGTCCGCCAAGGGACTTGAATTTGACATCGTATTCTTTCTCGGAATGGAAGGGATGAGTGTCGATACATCGGGATTCTTCAACGAGAGAATGGCGCTGTACGTCATGAGCTCCCGCGCGCGCTCCGAACTTTACATTGCGTTCAAAGACATCGATCCAGAGGCCGGCTTACCCGCTTCCTACAGGCTTCTTCCCCGCCCCAGTACGAACCTTTGCCGGTATGTCGGGCTGGGGTCCCTCGAACAAAGCGTCCCGGTGTTCGAAGAATGCATCGAGGCAAATGTCGATTTCGATGAGTTGGAGGCTGCAGAGTGACGGAAGGAAAGCGGGAACCCGAGCTTGATCTCGAACCTAGGCATGGTGTCACGGACTCTGCATGGGAGCTCCTCGTGCCAATCCACGCTGACAACTTCGCCCTTGCGTTGGCTGCTGGCTACGCTGGTGGTTCGTTGAAAAGCGATGCCGCAGAGGACCTTCAGTCGAGGGCAGGCGATGGCCTGATAGGGTTCAGCTCAGAGGTTCCTTCCTGGGCGATCTTGGAAGGGGAACCGGGCGACAGGGTGCTCCTTTGCATCGAACGCAAAGGCGAAGAGACGCCCAAGCCGGGACGCATGGAGATGCTCAACGGACCCTTGCGGGTGACCAAGCTCCAGGCAGCATACTTCAAAGACGAAGCCTCGCTGGCGAACTTCAACGCGTCTTACGACGCATTCCCCGACGTTCCCACCGGCATAGTCAAGCTCGCGACGAAGTGGCCGGTTTACGCCGACAGCGAACGTCCCGGAGACGTTCAGATCGAACCAGTGAGCTTCGCGAAACGGCGGCAAGACCTGGACTTTCTCTGTGGGCTCGGGGCAGGCGTCGTCGCACTGTTGGCCGAAGGCAAGTTTGATGAGGCGATCCGTAAGTTTCTTCAATCGCCGGGCAAGGACGTGGCAGAAAATGCGCGAAACCTCCTGATCGCGCTTGAACCGCGTACCTCTCAAGTCGACATCGCGATTTGGTGCGCCACGATCGAAGCGCTGCGTTCTCGCTTTGGCAAAAGGGGCTTCGACCGGCGTGAGTTTCTCCACGATGTCAAGGAACGTCTGGCAAGTCAGGGGTCCGAAGTAGAATCCTGGGTTCGCGGATGTCAAAAAGTTATCGATGCCGAGATCGATGTACCCAGCTTAGCCGACGGCGAGAAAATCGGGCGGCGCGCTGCCCTTGCATTTATGCTGTCCCACGAGCCAGCGGGATTGGAAGAGCTGGAAAGCAATCTCGAAACCGGCCCCCAGGTGCGTGCGTTGGTTACGGCTGCCGTTTACGCCTTCTGGGGGCTTGCGCGGATTGATGAAACGCTCAAGGCGCCCGCATCTAGGATGGACGCGGTACTCGAAGTAGGCGAGTGCGTGGCAGCAGGCGATCCAGTGCAGATCGAGATCGAGACATCCCGCACGGGGAGTGACCTTACCCGATACCAGGCCGTAAAGGTGGCAGGAAGAAAGGCGCTCGATAGGGAGCTTGAGCCGCCGGCTTACATGGTCATGCTCAAGGCTCGCATCCAGGAGGCTGGATATAAGGTGGAGCTCGACGGCGCCTCCGGGAAAATTGGGATCCGGCCGGGGGCCGCGAAGGACAGGTTCATCATGGTGGAAGACTGCTCCCGGTCGACGCCCGGCAATCCTATTGTGAACCTCGTACTTCCGATCGCGACTTTGGGAGCGCGCCCGACTCTCGCATCCCTTAAGAAACTGATGGCCGCTGCTTGGGATCATGCGACCACCGTGGCCCTGAGGGAAGTCGGCGATCATGAAGAAGTGGTTGCCATGGCAAGCTTGCCGCTTGCCACGCTGGATCGCGATGAACTCAATTTCCACGTGGAGCGCCTGCTTCAGGTTTCCGCTGGCTTGGGCGGGCAAAAGCGTAACGGGCGACGCATCAAAAAGCCGGAGTCCTAATTCATACGCATTAGGCAACCGTGGCGCGAAATCTTCCAAACATAGGTATCAACGGACCTGCCTGTCGCAATCAGCACTCAAACCGCAAGGTTCAGCTGGTGGCTGGAGCCAGACTTGAAGGGCGACGACTATGGACTTCGCGTCCGCGGTCTCTTTAAGAACCTTGCATGCAGCAACGCCGATCGCCCTGCCCAGATATGTGGAGGGCCGCATTGCCGATCTGGGGGTGCTGTGGACACTCCTTCATGTGGCGGTCGCCACGGTGGTAAACTTGCACTCGCATTTGAACCACAAGCGAGGTCACCGGAACGCCTGCCTCCAGGCCCTCCGCGCCACTTGTCAGCAACTACTGGCTGGAAGAGTGTAGCCCTAAGAGACGATGTCGGCGGCTAGTTGAGCAGCCTTAGAGTTTACCTTCGCGGGATTGCCCAGCTCGCACTCCCAAACAACGATGACGCGCCACCCCGCCGCGACAAGTGCCTCACTATTCCTCGTGTCTCGCGACTGGTTGCGATCGAACTTGTCGATCCAAAAGTCAGTGTTGGTTTTCGGAGTGGTCGCGATCTTGCACCCAGTGTGGCGATGCCAAAAGCATCCATGCACGAAGATGACAGTTCGATGCTTCGGCAGAACGATATCAGGCTTTCCCGGCAAGCGACGGCCGTGCAGCCGGAAGCGAAAACCAAGTCCATGGAGAGCCTTCCTAAGAGCCATCTCAGGCTTGGTATGGCTGGAGCGAATCCTCGACATTCGCTCAGAGCGCTCGGCGGGTGTCAGCGTGTCTGCCATCGTTTTTTCGTTGGTTCCCAATCCTCTTTAGGTCTCGAAGACCCGTCGGCCTCCAAGCCGCCCGCTCATCAAGTCAAGAGGCGCCGTATTCCCTTAGACGCTTACCGGCCCATTGAGGAGTTGCGGCGGAAGGGCGCAGCGGAGGCTTCGGCGATCGTGTACCCTACGCGCTCGCCGCCACAGGAAGGGTTCGAGCACTTTCCTTATGGGACTCGGCATCCGCAATCTCATCGAGCAGCTTGCATACGGCCACGCCGATCGCCCTGCCTAGGAATGGGGGCACAGCATTGCCAACCTGAGTGTACCGCGGACATTCCTTCGTGCGCCGGTCCCCACCCGTAGTGAACTTGCCCTCGAATTTGAACCAGTCGGGAAAGGACTGGAGCCGAGCGGATTCGCGGACAGTCAGGATCCGCGGTTCGGAATAGTGCAGAATATCGTCAGGCAAGGTCGTGACCGTAGGGGCCGGCTTATTGCCATCCATCGGGTAGATGCGGTGCTTCTTCAGACCGTAACGAGTGCGGTCTTTGTCGTTCATCCTGACGCCCTGCTCGCACTCTTTAATTATAAGAGCGAACCTCTTCTCAACATGCTCACGGTGGCGAGCGAGCCGCATGCTGTTCATCGCACCATCGTAACCGTCCTGCATAAGCTCCTGATAGCGCGTGAGCTTAGAGGGCCTAACATACCTAAGCTCCTGGAAGCCTGGACCCGAGTCTGGATCAGTACAATTGATCCTCTCACGGTTCACACCATTGTAATGCTTCGTCTCCAGATCGGACAGAGCACTTCGGGCCGAAACTTGTTCAGATAACCCAAGACTATCAAGCTGCTCGCGGCGTGCGACTTCAAGCAATTCGAAGACCCTGCCCGGGTCGTCAGTCAGCTCCTTGCGAACGCCAATGGCAATCAGCCGCGAGCGCTTTTGTGGTACGCCAAAGCGCGATGAATCAACTCGTTCCGCCCTAACGCTGTAGCCTGCTGTCGCGAGGCTATCCACGAGCTTATCAAAGTATGATTTTCGCTTGGCTACGGGCGCGCCCTGAACCGGCAGTTCAACGACGTTGCTACGCGAATGGGCGACTTGCATGCCGGGCACGTTCTCGAGGATCACAGACTTCGGTTGCAGGGCTTGCACCACCTCGACGTATTTCTCGAACATGAGATTTCGTGGATCATCCTCTACGCGCCTGCCAGCAAAACTAAAGCCTTGGCAAGGAGGACCTCCAGCAAGAACATCAATCTTGCCCCTTAGGTTGGCCACCAACTGGCTCTTATGGCTCGTGAGCAAATCCTCGATGTCCCAGTGGTGTTTCTCCAGCCACTTCGGCCAGTCGAAGGTATAACTTGAGGGGCGTTCGATGAGATTGGCACGAAAGGTCCTGAAGGCCAGATCATCGCGCTCGATCGCAAATATCCCCCTCAGTCCAGCTTGAGACAGACCCAGCGACAGCCCCCCACAACCCGCAAACAAATCAGCAAAAGTATAGGACTTGTGATCCAATAGGCACCTCGTTGGTCGCCAGGCTATCCGCGGGGCTGCTCCAAGTACCGCGCGTGAGCGGGTTCTCAGCGCCCTTCATGGCGACACCCTCCAGTGAACCAATATCGACTCTTCGGACATTGCAATAGCAGAGCAAGGCAGTGCAGGGTAAGTCACAGGAATAGCTCGCTTCCTGACGCTACCAAGCATTCCGCCAAAACTGCTTACGACCCCTCGTTGAAGCATGGGACTGGTCTGTCGCGGAACAGAGCTTTTGGCGGCTTGTCGAGGTGACCAAAATGTCCGAAATGATGCGCATTTCTGCCCGGAGCACGCCGAAAAGCGCCGCGGGGGAGCTGGCCCTATCGTCACCACGATTTCTGAGTCTAGGCCCTCTGCGGGAGCGTTGTGATCTACTAGAATCGTTGCTCGGTTCTCGGGCCGCTGCTGTCAACCTTAAAAAAGAGGATTCTGATCGGTATGAGTTTTTGCACCCAGTTGCAAAATTCAAGCTGTTTCCAGCAGCCCCGGCGTCGCAACGTACAGGCCGGTTAGATCAAGGCCGGGATAGGCCACCTTATCCATCCAGTGACTAAGGACGGCAGGGCGCGCACCCTGCCCGTAGCGGTCCTCGATCCCGCCGCCACGCGCCCATCCGCCGAGCGCACGGGTCACGTCAATGGGGCTTCCGGCATTGCGCAGCGCGTCCCGAAAGCCATGGCGGAATGAATGAAACGACACGCCTTTCCTCACGCCGATTTTCGTCCTGAGAAAGTAGCTGAACCTCTTCTGAAACAGATCAACGCAGTGAGTCTGGCTGTCGCCTTCGAGGTCAGAGAACAGCCGGCCACCTGCCTGCCTTCTGTCCGCGACAACCTTCATAAAGCCCAGCTTCCTGAGTTCGGCATGTATTGGCACGACGCGCGCCGCGCCACGCGTTTTCAGGCTACGGTCATCCGTCCGCCGCAACACGATAGCATCAATGCCGTCAGCGGTTTGAACGTCGTCGACATGCAGCCACACGATCTCCCCGAGCCGCATACCTGACAGTAGGCCAAGCAGGGGCACCCAGTATCGGCCCGGACGATGGCCGGACCATGCCGGCAACTCCGCGACGAGCTTCTTCAATTCGTCGCCGTTGAACGGCAGACGGGAAGATGCCTCTTTCACTTGCCCCGCCATCAACCGGGAGGCCGGATTGTGCTCTATGATGCCCTTCTGGACGGCATAGTTGAAAAACGCGGACAGATGATGAGCGTAGACCTGCACGGTCCCTTGCGACAGCGGCGTACTACCCTTGCCCTTCGCGAGTTTGGCCACCTCCTTGAGACCCTTCCCCCGGAACTCTTCGAGCTTGGTGTAGTTGCGGGGCAGCGCGGCCAGCAGTTCATGACACGCCGCGCAATCCGCACGGGTGATGTCGCCAATCGGCTTGTCGTCCCCGATCACCTCCCGCAGAACGGCGAAGGGCAGAATATATTTCTTGCCCGCGCTCTCCGTAAGGTGGCCGCGTGTCGGATCGTTCTCGAACCGATTGATGACTTGCCCGAGTGATTGCCCCGACGGCACGGACAGTTTCGGTGGGGATTTGTGCGCGAACGTGTCGGCGAACAGCGCATCAATTGCCTTCGCCCCTACGAGGCCGTTGAGGCGGCTTTGCTCTCGCTCAAGATGCTCTTGCTCAGCGCGGCGTATCAGCGATACGAACTCGAACCAAAGGCGATCCCCGCGCACAAGCCCTAAGCCAAGCTCTTCGACCAGTTTGTCCGCCAAGGGCTGAACGGCGGCTCCCCAGACCTCATCGTGCGGTGAACCGATGTTGGCCAAATCCGCCCGGATGATTTCCTTCGCAGCCTCCGGGCTAGTGTCACCCCATTCGGTCGGTCTGCGCTCAAGGTTGAAGAGGTGCAGTCGGGCAGCGTCGTGAAGCTGTTCGCGCGTGACACCATCGCGGGCCGTAGTGTTTGGCGCTTTGCCTATCCGCGCATCTTCGAAAACCTTGTCCGTTTCCGTTGCCATCCGCCGCGCCCTTTCGGAAGCGACACGAAAGTCGGTCGTGTTGAGGCTTCTGGTGATTTGCTGCTTGCCGCCGAAGAGCGGACGGACCTTTTCGGGTATTCTGCGCACGTAAAAATAGGCGCTCTTTTTCCGTATCAGACCCGCGACTTTTGCCACCCAAACCGCCCAAATGTTGGAACCAATGTTGGAACCATACAAGGCGAAAAGCCATTTGCAAACAGCAATTTGCAGTATTTACACGGAGCCTAGAGCGTGATGGTGGGCCCGGAGGGACTCGAACCCCCAACCAAGCGGTTATGAGCCGCCGGCTCTAACCATTGAGCTACAGGCCCCACGCCGGCTGCATTAGTGGCTTTTGGCGCGCCGCACAAGTCGCGAGCGGCACTCAGAACCAGATCAGCCAAATGAGTTGGAGAACGATCAGCACGATCACGTCCCAGAAGATCTGTTCGCCCGTCGAGAACCAGCCGCGTTGCCTGTTGAAGCGCCGGAACCACCAGGCAAAGAGGAGCGCCGCGGCGAGCGGCGCGAAAGGAACGATCGCACTCATGGAAGCCGCATGCCGGTGACGGCATCGAATGCATGCAGCGCTTCTGGCGGAAAATGCAGGAGGAGCGGATCGCCGTGCCCCAAGGGCCGATCGTTGCTCGGCGTGCGCACGACAATGCTGGAATTTCCGCTCCGCGCAAAGATCAGCATATCCGGTTCGGCGAGTTCCACCACGTCAACCGTCGCGGCAACCGCGTTCGTGGCCGACCCATCGACCAGCTTCACCTGCTCCGGCCGAATCCCGAGAACGACAGGGCCGTCGGCAATGTCCCGCACGGCAAAGGAAAGCCCGTCGGCGCGGAACCTCCCGTCATCCACCCTGCCCTCGAACGTGTTCATCGCCGGGCGGCCCATGAATTCCGCCACGAAGCGGCTCGCCGGGCGGCGGTAGACCGTCTTCGGCGCGTCGAACTGCACGAGCCTGCCGTCGCGCAATACCGCCACGCGTGTGGCAAGCGTCATCGCCTCCTCCTGGTCGTGCGTGACGAAGACGAAGGTCTTCTTCAACTCGCGGTGCAGGCGCTTGAGTTCGGTGCGCATGTGAAGACGCAGCAACGCGTCGAGATTGGAGAGCGGCTCGTCCATCAGGCAGATGTCCGGCTGCCACACCAGGGCGCGGGCGACCGCGACGCGCTGGGCTTGTCCGCCCGACAATTGGCTCGGCCTGCGCCCAAGAAAGCGGCCGATCTGCAGGAGGTCGGCCATCATCCTGACGGCATCGTCGATCTCGGACGCGGGTCTTTTGCGCACGCGCAGCGGATAGGCGATGTTCTCGTAGACGCTCTTGTGGCTGTAAAGCGCATAGTTCTGGAACACCATGCCCATGCCGCGCAGACGGGGCGGCAGTTGCGTGACGTCTCTGCCGTCTACCAGGATGCGCCCTTTGGTCGGCTGTTCCAGCCCGGCAAGCACCCGGCAGGCGGTCGTCTTGCCCGAACCGGAAGGCCCGAGCAGCACGATGAACTCGCCGGTGTCGAACTCGAGATCGAGCCCATGCAGCGCGGCCGTGCCATCAGGAAAGATTTTCGAGATACTTTCGAAGACCACGCCCATCGAAGCCGCCCCTAGCCTTTCACTGCGCCGAACGTCAGGCCTCTCACCAACTGCCGCTGGACGAGGAAGGTGAAGACGACGATCGGCAGTGTCGCGACGATGGCGACCGCCGCCACCTGTCCCCATAGCGTACCGTGCGGCGTGACCAGCCCCGGAATGCCGACCGTCAGCGGGCGCCCCTCGAACGCGACCAGGATGAAGGCATAAAGGAACTCGTTCCACGAAAGGATGAAGCAGAGCACCGCCGTGGCAGCGATACCGGGTGCGGCGAGCGGCGCGATGACGAAGACGAAGGCGCCAAGCCGCGAGCGCCCATCCATCACCGCCGCCTCGTCGATCTCCCGCGGAATCTCGGCGAAGAAGCCGCGCATCATCCAGACCACCAGAGACAGGTTGAACGAGGTGTGCGCGATCACCACCGCATAGATCGTGTCGATCAGGCCGAGCGCGGTGAAGAACAGGAAGAGCGGCACGGCGATCGAGATCGGCGGCGCCATGCGCGTCGTGAGAAAGAAGAAGAACAGGTCTTCCTTTCCGGGGAAATCCATTCGCGCGAAGACGTAGGCGGCCGGCGCACCGATCAGGATGCAGAGCGTGGTCGACGAAATCGAGATGATCAGCGAGTTGATGACGAGCGGCCAGTATTCCTTGTCGATGAAGACGGCGGGATAATTGGCGAGGGTCGGCGAAAAGAACCATTTCGGTGTCGATGACAACAGATCGACGCGGTTCTTGAAAGAGGCGAGCACCATCCAGAGATAGGGAGTCAGCGCGATGACGACGGCGACGAGCAGCACCGCCCAGGCAAAAGCGACCCATGCGCGTGCCGGTGGGCGCTCGATCACGGCCTTGCCTCTCCGACCAGGCCGCTAGGCCTGTTCTGCGACCAATAGACGGCCTTGTAGAAGATCGAGCAGAGGATGAGGACGACGAGGTAGACCATGAAGGCGACCGCTGCCCCATAGCCGAGATCCCAGTTCCGGAAATTCACGCGATAAGCGTAGATCGACACAAGCTCGGTCAGCGTACCCGGTCCGCCGCCCGTCATGATGAAGACCTTGTCGAATTCCTTGAAGGCGTCGATGCCGCGCAGCAGGAGCACCAGCGCGATGATCGGCCGAAGCAGCGGCAGCATCACGTCGAGGAAGATGCGGACTGGCCCCGCCCCATCCATCATCGCCGCCTCGAATGGCGCGCGCGGCAGGCTCATCAGCCCGGCAAGCATCACCAGCGTCACGAAGGGCGTCCACTGCCAGATGTCGATCGCCACGATCGCGGGAAAGACAAGGCTTGGCTGCGAAAGGACCGCGGCGTTCTGTGCCAGCAGGCCGACCACGCGCAGATAGTAGGTGACCATGCCGAAATCGCCCTGCAGCAAGAGCCGCCAGATCAGCCCGACCGCGACGGGAGCAAGCATCATCGGAATGAGCAGAAGCGTCGTCAGCAGCCTCTGCCGCGCGACATATCGGAAGATGAGGAAGGCGAGCGCGAAACCAAGCACGAACTCGATCGTCACCGCGATGACGACGAATTTGAGCGTAAGCAGGAACGACCCCCAGAACAGCGGATCCGCCCGCATCAGCCTGCGGAAATTGTCGAAGCCGACAAAGGCGCCCTTTCTCGAGGCGTCGGCAAAACTGAGGTCGGTCAACGCGGTATAGACCATGTAGTAGAACGGCCCGACCAGGAAGATGATCACGAGGATCGTCGCGGGCAGCACGAGCAGTGGCCCGACGCCGCGGTCGAGGAGCAGCGTTCCGCGCGTCGGTTCGGATTTTCTTGTGGCAGGCGAGCGGGTCACGGGCGATCCGGCGTCATCCATTGAGCGTCGAAGGCTCGGGCAGGTGGGGACGGTCGTCAAGAGACGACCGTCACACACGCGACATGAGCTTATTGTGCCGGATAGCTCATGGGCGCGCAGGAACCGAGCAGCGCCGATATCTCCTTGGCGGAGGTGTCGAGCGCAGCCTTGGTGCTCTTCTCGCCGGCAAGCGCAGATGACAGTTCGCGCACGAGGATGTCGGTCATCTCCGACGATTGCGGCAGCGTGGCCTTGGGCTTGCCGTATTCGTTGGAGGCCATCGATGCCTTGGCGTAGGGCAGCTTCTGTACCTCGGCCGATTCATAGACATCCGGACGGCCGGAAGCGCCCCCATTGAGGTGTTGCTCGAGCTGGCGATCATAACCCATCATCCACTGGATGAAGAGGAACGCGGCCTGCGGGTTCTTCGAATATTTGGGGATCAGGTAGGTCCAGCCTTCGATTTGGCCGATCTTGCCCCCCTCGCCTTGCGGCACGATGTCGAAACCGACCTTGCCGACCACGGTCGATGCGGTCTCGTCGACAGCCACGGCATAGGTGGCGTCGTTCCACATGATGAGCTCGGCGACTTTCGCCTGCTGCATCAACGCCATGACGTCGTCCCAGAAATAGTTGAGGCTATCAGGCGGGGAGAAGGCGAGCAGGCTCTTGTAGTAGTCGAGCGAGGCGATCGCCTGCGGGCTGTTGACCACCACCGGACCGCATTGCGAACCGCTCTTCACGTCGAGCACGTCGCCGCCGAAGGAATAAAGGAAGTTCAGCCACTCGTACCACAGCGCCTCGTGGCGCTTGCCTTGCAATGCGGTGCCATAGAGACCCTGGTCGGGACGGGTGAACCACTCCGCGATGTCGCGATACTGGTCCCAGTTCTGCGCCGGCGCCAGGTCATATCCATACTTCGCCTTGAAGCCTTCCTGTTCCTTGGGATCGGCCAGGAGGTCGGATCGATACCACATGAACATATTGAGCACGGTGAAGGGAAAGCCGTACATCTTGCCGTCATACCAGGAGATTTCCTTCCAGGCGCCCTGGTAGAGTTGCTCTTCCGGCTTGAAGCTCGGGTCGCGCAACGCGGCATCGGCCATGAAGGGTTCGATCTCGAGCAGATGGCCGTTGGTCGCGAACTTGCCCATCTCGCGATGAGGCTGGATAATGACGTCGTAGCGGCCGCGCTGCGAGTTGAGGTCGAGTTGGACCTTGTTGACGGCCTCCGAGTGCTCGTACATCTCGACCTCGACGGTGATGCCGGTCGCCTCTTCGAACTGCGGCGCAAGCTTGGCGAGCGCCTCGAGCGGCGGCAGGGCTTCACCGACCATGCGGATAGTCGTGCCGCTGTAGGGTTTGGCCGCCTCTTCCAGGGTCCAGGCCGCAGCATGTGCAACTTGCAACATTGCTGCGGCGATCGTTCCCATGATGAGTCGACCCGTCATGTGCTTGAGCATCAACGTTCTCCCGATTTTGCTTGAGCTTTGTTCCCTTAGGTCAATTTTTGGCATGGAATGTGGAGTATTGCAAATACAAATGTTGCAACTTACAACTCGATGAACAGCTGCGCCATGGCTCTTCGCAAGCGCAGCCACCAGGTGCGTCGCCCGAGAACCGGTCTTGCAAAGCGAGGGTATCCGATGGATTTCATCTTCATGCTGACTCGCGACGACCGCACGATCGAGGATTCCCTCGACCTGATCGACCTGATCAGGCCCGTAGGCCTCAAGCATGTGGGCTTCAAGGACGTGGGCGTATCACCCGACATACTCAAGACGCTGGTTAAATCGATCCACGCAACAGGCGCCACTTCATACATGGAAGTCGTTTCGACGACGCCGGAGGCCTGCCTGGCATCGGCTCGCATAGCCCGCGATTTGGGCGTCAACCGGCTGCTCGGCGGAACGCAGGTCGACGAGATCATGGATATTCTCGACGGCAGCGGTACCGACTACTACCCCTTTCCTGGCCGGCCGGTGGGCCATCCGACCAAGCTCGGCGGCAAACCTTCCGAGGTCGAGGCGCAATGCCGGGACTATGTGGCGAAGGGCTGTGCCGGCTGCGATATCCTCGCCTATCGCGCGACGGAGGCCGATCCGATCGACCTGGTCAAGGCCGCCCGGCGTGGGCTTGGACCGGACAAATATCTGATCGTTGCCGGCGCAGTGACATCGGCCGAGCGCATAAGGGCAGTCGAGGCAGCCGGCGCCGACGCCTTCACCATCGGGACGGCGGTCTTCAACGGTTCCTATTCTCCGACCAAGGGCTCCATCCTGTCGCAGCTTCGCGACGTGCTCGCCGATTGCGAGGCGGCATAGTGCCTGTCATCGGCATCGACATCGGCACCCAGAGCCTGAAGGCGGTCATCGTCGATTCGGACATGGTTCCGCGCGGCGAGACGAGCATTCCCTATCAGCCGTGTTTCCCCGCGCCGGGCCGGGCCGAGCAGGACCCGTCTCTGTGGCTCAGGGCGCTGAAGCCCGCGATCACAGGCGCGCTCGCAGCCGGCGGCCTCATGCCCGCAGACATCAAGGGTATCGCCGTTTCGGGGCAGCTCGACGGATGCGTGCCGGTCGACGCCGATGGCCGCGCGCTGGCGCCATGTATCCTTTGGATGGACCGGCGCGCCGTAGACGAAGTGGCGGATATCGATCCGGAGCTCATACGCCGCCGTACCGGCCTTGTCCTGGACGCCACCCACATGGCGGCGAAGATCCGCTGGATGCGCAAGCACCTTCCCGAGACGTGCAATGCCGCGACATGGCACCAGCCCACTTCCTTCATCGTTGCCGCACTGTGCGGCCGCGCCGTGATGGATCATGCGCTCGCCTCCACCACCATGCTTTACGGCCTCGATGAGCGGGCCTATGCGGACGACCTCCTCGACCTTTTCGAGATCGACCGGAAGGCGTTGCCCGAGATCGCCGAAGCAACGGCGACGGCCGGCGCCCTCTCCACGGCGGGCGCGGCACTCACCGGCCTGCCCGCCGGCACGCCAGTCGCAGTCGGCACCGGCGACGACTTCGCCAATCCGATCGGCGCCGGCGTCATTGCGCCGGGTGCAGTCTTTTGCAATCTCGGCACAGCAGAGGTTGTCGGAGCCGTCAGCGACAGACCGCACATCGACGACAAGAGCCTCGTCGAGACGCACGGGTTCCTCGGCGACCGCTTCCTGATCAGCAATCCGGGCTGGCTCTCCGGCGGCGCAGTGACCTGGTTCCTGTCGACCTTCGGCGTCTCGACCGCAGGCGAATTGTCCGCACTCGCCGGGCAGGCGCCGGCCGGCTGCGACGGTTTGACCTTCCTGCCGGCATTGTCGGGAGCAATGGCGCCGCGCTGGGAAGCCGGTGCGCGCGGCGCCTTCTACGGACTGACCGCCTCGCACGGCAAGGCCGCCTGCGCGCGTGCGCTGCTCGAAGGCTGTGCCTTCGCGATGCGCGACGTCGTCGACCGTATGGATGCCATGGGCATCGCGACAGGCCGTATCCGGCTATGCGGCGGCGGCGCGAAAAGCCGGGTCTGGGCGCAGATACGCGCCGATCTCTGCCAGCGCCCTATCGAGATCGCCAAGGTGACCAACGCAGCGCCGCTCGGCGCGGCGCTGCTGGCGAGCGTGGCTGCCGGAATGGTTGGCACCGTGGACGAGGCGGTCGGCCGCCTGCCGCTTCAGCTTGCGACGGTCGAGCCCGATCCGGCGAAGGCCGGGAAATACGAGGTTGCCTACCGCCGCTACCGCATCTTGTTCGACGCGCTCGAGCCTCTATACGCCGACTGACCGGAGCCGGGACGATGTCAAAGGAAATGCTCGACAGTCTGCTCGCCGGAAAGCTCCGCGATCCGGACGGCGGCGGCATTCTGGTTCCGCCTCTGAAGCACATCGTGCTTTCGCGCGGGCTCGGCGAAGCCGCGGCTTCGCTCGTTGCGCCGCTCTCCTTCGGCACATCGCTCGCGGTCGTCATGGATCCGGACACGCGAAGGGTCATCGGCGAAAAGGTCGCGACCTCGCTCGGAACCATTTTTGCGGTGGATGAGATCGTCCTGTCTCCCCACCCGCATCCTGATATGGACGCGGTCAATGGCGTGCTGGCGCGCACCACTGGCGCCGATGCCCTTATCGCGGTCGGCTCCGGATCGATCAACGACATCACCAAATACGCTGCGCATCTCGTAGGCAAACCCTACGCGGTATTCGGCACGGCGCCTTCGATGAACGGCTACACCTCCGTATCGGCGGCGATCACAGAAGACGGGCTGAAGAAGTCCCTGCCCGCCACACTGCCGAAAGGCGTCTTCCTCGACCTCGATGTGATGGCGGCAGCACCCCCACGCCTCGTCGCCTCGGGCTTCGGCGACTCGCTCGCCCGCGCCACCGCCCAGGCCGACTGGCTGATGGCCCATCTCCTGCTCGGCACGCCCTACCGCGAAACGCCGTTCATGTTGTTGGCCGACGACGAGGACGCGATGATAGCTTCAGCGGCTGCGCTGAAATCCGGCGACATGGCAGCGATCGAGCTCCTGGTGCGCACCCTCGTCATGTCCGGCCTCGGCATGACACTTTGCGGCGGCTCCTATCCTGCAAGCCAGGGCGAGCATCTCATCGCACACTACATCGACATGCGCGGCGAGAACCTGCCGCAGGCCTATCACGGCGAGCACATCTCGGTGACGACGCTGACCATGGCGCGGCTGCAGGAACGCATGCTGGCACTGCCCAAACTACAGCTCGTACCGACCAGGGACACCGAATCCTCGACGATCGAAAAATTCGGCGAAGAGGTCGGCCGCGCATGCTGGGCGGCATTCCGCCCGAAGGTTTTTGACCAGGCGGCAACAGGCGAACTCAATCGCAAGCTCGCGACCGAGTGGCCCGCGATCCGCGACCGGCTGCGGTCCGTGGCACGGTCCGAAAAGGAGTTGAGGAAGGCTCTGCTCGCCGTGGGCGCGCCGACAACCCCTGAGGATGTCGGCCTCCCCCTGCCCTTCTATCGCGAAGCAGTGTCGAATGCGCGGCTGATCCGCGACCGCTTCACCATGCTCGACCTCGCAGCAATGTCGTCCGAGCCGGTCGAGGTCGGCATCTGATGCAACCGCTGGAAAAAATGCCGGACGAGGCGCGCCGCGAGATCGCGGTGGTGCTGACCGACATCGACGATACGTTGACCGACCATGGCCGGCTGCCGGCCAAGGCCTATTCGGCGCTGGAGCGGCTGAAGCACGCGGGTTTCATAGTCGCGCCGATCACCGGCCGCCCTGCCGGCTGGTGCGACCTCATCGCACGGCAATGGCCGGTCGATGGCGTGGTCGGCGAGAACGGCGCCTTCTATTTCCGCCACGATGACGAGAAGCGGCAGCTTGTCCGCTATTTTGCCAAAAGCGTCCGGGACCGGACCCACGATGCCGCGCGGCTCGACGAGATCCGTCGTACGGTGCTCGCCGAGGTTCCGGGCGCGGCGGTGGCCGCCGACCAACCCTTCCGCATGGCGGACCTCGCCATCGATTTTTGCGAGGACGTGCCTCCGCTGCCCCGTTCCGAGGTGCTGAAGATCGTTTCGATCTTCGAACGTTTCGGCGCAACGGCGAAGATTTCTTCCATACACGTCAACGGCTGGTTCGGCGGCTACGACAAGCTGTCGACGACGCGCCGCTTCCTCGCCGACTGCTTCGACATCGACATAGATCGCGACAAGTCGCTGATGGTCTTTGCCGGCGACAGCCCGAACGACTCGCCGATGTTCGGCTTCTTCCCGAACAGTGTCGGCGTGGCCAACGTGCTCGACTTCAAGGACGATCTTCCGGCCCCGCCGGCCTATGTCGCGAAGGGCCGCGGCGCTGATGGTTTCGCCGAGCTTGCAGACCTCCTGATCGCAGCGAGGAGCTGAAATGGATACTGGCCGCCTCACCAAGAAGGAACGCCACGAACTGATCCTCTCGGAGGTCCGCAAGTCGGCGGCGATCCGCATCTCGAAGCTCGCCAAGCGCATCGGAGTGGCCGGTGAAACGATCCGGCGCGACCTGATCGAGCTCGGTGAAGCCGGCCTCATCAACCGCACCTATGGCGGCGCGACGATCTCGCTGGTGACTTCCGAGCCGGTGATCTCGGAGCGCGGGCTGACACTGGTCG
>JAEYTV010000416.1 GCA_023433855.1 Pseudomonadota bacterium
GTCTGCCTGTTTGGAAGAGGGGACCGGGACGCGCGCGTCCCGGTCATGACGTTAGTTGGCTTCGAAGGCCAGCGGAGCTACGAGCTCGGCCTTGATGTCGATTGCGTTCGCCTTCTGCAGCATGCCCGCCTCGATCATGAAATCTTGATCAGCGGTGAGGTTGGCGATGTCATCTTCGGTCATCGTCGGCGTGAAGTCGTATAGCGGCATCTGGGCCCTGGCATCATCGATCGAGATCTTCTGTTCCTCAGCCGCGATGGCAAGCGCTTCTTCCGGGTTTTCCTTCATGAACGCGAGCGCCTTGTTGTGAGCCTGGAAATAGGCCCGCACGAGGTCGGGGTGCTTGTCGAGAAAATCGGCACGCGTGGCGATGACAGTCGTCGGCTTGATGAGGCCTTCACCGCTCGCCATCGCCTTGCCACCGGCTTTCTCGACTGCGACGGCATTGGCGCCGGCAAGGGTCGCGACATCCACCTGGCCGCTGAGAAGGGCTGCTCGCGCGGTCGGCAGATCCATGTTGATATACTCCACGTCCTTCAGCGTGAGGCCTTCCTTGGCGAGTGCGGCGACCAATAGCTGGTTCAGCACAGTACCCTTCGGCCCGGCGATCTTCTTGCCCTTGAGTTCCCCGAGCGTCGCCGGTCCGTCGCTGCGGGTCATCAGGAAATAGGCCTTCGGCGAGCGGGCATAAGCAGCGACGATCTTCAAGTCGACACCGTTCGCCTTCGCCAAGATCGCGGATGTGCCGCCCAGGACGCTTGCGATATCGATTTCGCCAGCCGCGATGGCCTGGGTCTGCTGCGCTCCCGAGGTAATCTCGGGGTTCTCGACTTTGATGCCCTTGGCTGCAAATGCCTCATCGAGGAAACCCTTCTTGCGCATAACAATGGAAGGCACGTTGAAGGGAGCTGTGACATAGGTGATGCGAACGCTGGCAGGTTGCTCGGCGCTCATGGCGGGCGAAGCCACAAGGGCAAAGGCCAAGGCGAGATTGCGGATCAGTTTCAAAGTCGGTTCTCCTGAGTCGTGGTGGTGGAATCGGCGCGTGCCGGTGAAAGAAGCCGTGCGAGGATCGACCGGCGACAGACCGTTTCGTCATGCCCGGTGGGATCGCGAGGGTAGGGAAGGTTCACCTCTTCGCGGCCGACGACGCGGCCAGCAGAAAGCTCCACGACGCGCTGTCCCAGCACCACGGCTTCCTCGACGTCGTGAGTGACGAACACTACGGTCGCTTTGCGCTCTTGCCATAGTGCTACGAGCTCGTTCTGCATGCTGCGGCGGGTGAATGCATCCAGTGCCGCAAATGGCTCGTCCATCAGAAGCAGGTCCGGCTCCATGACGAGAGCGCGGGCTAGGGCGACACGCTGCGCCATACCCCCAGAAAGCTGGTTGGGGAACGCATCGGCGAATTCGGCCATTCCCGTGACCTGCAGGATCGCGTCGACCCGCCTTGTGACCGCTGCATGATCGAGAGCTCTTCGGATCCCAAATGCGATGTTCTCAAAGACGTTGAGCCAGGGCATCAGCCGGGGCTCCTGGAAGACAACACCGATCCTGGGGGGTACGCCCCTGCTGTTACGGATCTCTCCGGCATCAGGGGAGGCAAGGCCGGCGAGGATGCGCAACAGGGTCGTCTTTCCGCAGCCGCTGCGACCGACGATGACCGTGAAGCTTCCGGGGGCGAACGACAGATCGATGTCAGCGAGCGCGGAGAACTCCTGGCCGGCCACGCGATAGCTCTTGCCGATCCCGATCAAATCAAGCACGCGCCATCTCCAGGTCGGATGCGAGCCATGGTGCAAGACGCTGACAGACGCGTTTCAGTAGAGAATCGGTCAAGAGACCGATCACACCGATCACCACGATGCCAGCGAGGACTATGTCGGTCCGGGCAAGATCCTGCGCGTCGGTGATCATGTAGCCGAGGCCGGCCGAGGAGGCGATCAGTTCGGCTCCCACGAGTGCTCGCCAGCTGTAGCCCAAGCCAATCCTGAGTCCGATGATCAAAGCAGGAAGAGAGGAGGGAACAATGATGCGCCGAATAACCTCCTGTCGGCTGAAGCCGCAGACCATGCCAACCTCGATGAGCTTGGGGTCCACCTGTGCGATACCGCCGCGCATGCCGAGGAAGATCGGGAAAAAGCAGGCCAGGACAATGATACCCACCTTCTGCGCCTCGCCGATGCCTAGCCACAGCATCAGGAGTGGCATGAGCGCCAGCGGCGGTATCTGACGAAGGAACTCCAGCAAGGGCTCCAGCAGCGCCCGTATCGTGCCGTTGACCGACATTGCGATGGCGAGAGGAATCGCAAGCAGGGCAGCCAGGAGGTAGCCGATACCGACCCGTTTGATGCTAGCAAGGATATGATGAAGGAGGTCGCCGGACGCTATGAGTTCATCCAGGGCGCTGACCACCTGCCGCGGGGACGGCAAAAGGAACGGATTGACGAGTCCGGCCGAAGAGACGCCCCACCAACCCATCATGCAGATGACGAAGCTGAAGAACGCAATGACTAAATGGAGCCGGCGGGGCATGCGAAAGTTCACAGTGGAAGTCGGGTGTCCTCTACCAAAAAAACCTTCCTTTGCAAGTCATATTAATAATGACTTCTGAGTTAATGAACCAGGTTCAATTCCAAGACGAGTTTGATGTTGTAGAATATTACCTATGGTAGCGCTCCGCCTAACCTGCCTCACAGGCAATGCACCTTCTCCGGATTTGAGCCGGGACAGCGCTGCCAGGTGCCTGTCCGGGTGCAGGCCGGCACGACAACTACGACGGCTCGGCCAGACGATGGGCTTTGTCATAGATCGTCTCCAGTAGATTCTGGCGAGCGAAACACGCTATACGGCTCTGCACGGGGAGGAACCTTTAACCCGTGCCGGCATTACGGCCCTGCCGGAAGGGAGCAACATGCGACCAGTGAAGATCACGAACGAACTGTGGGAGCATCTGCTTGCGCTTCGTGAAGCGGCAACGCCTCCGGCGATGAGATATGACCCATGCATGTCGCTCTACGCACCGATTGCGGCCCGAAGCGGTCCTTTCGTCATGGCTCAGGTCGGGCAGTCGCTGGATGGTCGCGTGGCGACGCCGACCGGTGACGCCCAGGACGTCTCCGGCAGCGATGGTATCGCCCACCTCCACCGGTGCCGGGCATTGGTGGATGCCGTGATCGTCGGCGTCGGCACCGTTGTCGCCGATGATCCCAGCCTTTCCGTACGTTTCGTGCGTGGACGCAGCCCGGTCCGGGTCGTGATTGACTGCAACGGGCGGATGCCGCAGACCGCGAAGATGTTGCATGATGGGGGGATGCCCACCTTGGTCGTTCAGGCCGCTGATGTGCCTCCTACCCAGGAATGCGGTGACGTCATTAGGTTGCCTCGTCAGCAGGATGGCGGGCTGTCGCCTTACGACATCCTGCATGCGCTCGCAGGGCGCGGCCTCGCGACAGTTCTGGTCGAAGGTGGGGCGAATACGATTTCGCGCTTCATCGACGCCAACCTGATTGACCGGCTGCATGTTTGCATATCTCCGGTTATCATCGGTTCAGGCCCGACGGGTATAGTGCTGCCACCGATCCGGGGACTCTCCGAGGCCCGGCGGCCGGCGGTTGATGTCTATGATATAGGGACCGATATCGTCTTTGACTGCAATCTGCGGGCAGAGGCGACCTTGAAGCGGCTTTCAGGAGTAGGCGAGGATGTCCTGATGGCCGATCCGGCATAGACTGTCCTCGCGCGTCATCACGCGGTAGCGAAAGCCAGTCCATTCCGCCACTGCATCCTCATCGAGCTCGCCATGTTCACTTACAGCTTTCGCTACGCCATCCAGAAGACGATGCTGCAGCCTGATGTCCGCGCAGGTGAGTAACCACGGCGAGGACTCAACCCGAACCTCGTAGCCGGATCCTCTCAAGTGCCGTGCCAAGGTCTTCCAGGCCATCGGCCCAAGTGCGGCTCCAAGACCCTTGTCCCCCAACTGATGGGCATTGAACGCTGCCGTGATGGCTTGATCGAGAGGGTGCGGCTCGGACCAGACCATCTCGCCGTCATAGTTCAGCGGTGCATAAAGCGAAACACGCGCCCCTGACAGGCTTTGCACGAGGCGCCTGACGAAGTCCTCCGAACAGAGGTCGAACAGCGCCGACGCGGTTACCAGCCCGACATCGGTCAGCGGTAATGCCTCGACATCATTGACATCGCCCTCGATGAGCTCGACGTCTTCTCCGTGATGGCGACGCGCTTCGTCGAGGAGGGCCCTGTCGGAATCGACAAGCCGCCAGCGAGGCCGTCCTGTAACCAGAGGCGCAAGCCGTCGATAGGACGAGCCTGTCCCGCAACCGATATCCAGGATGGCGTCAGCGGACATCTCGGCGGCAATCTCCACCGCGCCCGTGAGCAGGAGGGGACTCAGGGAACGGGCATCCACCGGCTCACGGAGCGCGAGCCACGTCTTGTCGAATCCCGTCACCGTACGGACTCCAGAGCCGCCGATATGATCGAGCCTGTCTGCTGCCAGGAAGGCAGCTTCGCTCCCGCAACCGCGGCCGCCCGTGCCATTGCAGCGCGAGTTTCAGGTTCGGTGAGCAGTGTGCGCAAGGCGCCGGCAAAAGCGTCCGGATCATCCGGGGAAACGAGGAGGCCCGCTCCCTCCGGCACCACCTCTGGCACTGCGCCTGCCGCACAGCCAACGATCGGAAGCCCCTGTGCCAACGCTTCCGCAAATACCATGCCGTAGCCTTCGTAGCGGCTCGCGAGCGCGAACAGATCCGCCTGCGCGAATTCTCTCCCGATCTCTGTGACTTCGCCCACCAAGTGGATTCTGTCCGAAAGGCCGCGGGCGACAATCTGCTGCTCCAGTTCCCGGGTCACACCGGGGTCCAGGGTCCTGCTTCCAACCACGCGGCAGGTCCACGCCAAGTCGCGCAGCTCGTCCAGTGCCGCGATCAGTACGTCATGTCCCTTGCGGCGCGTCAGTGTACCGATGCTGAGGATCGTCGGGACGTCGCCGTGGGCGATCGGTGCCCCAGCGCGATCGACTCCAGGCAGTGCTACGGTGATCTTGTGCCTCGGAACGGCGTAGTTGGCCACCAGTTCCGCCGCTGTGGCATGCGAGGTCACAATGATGCCGCGAGCATGAATGAGCGCCGCTTTTTCTCGTGCCGCCAGCCGGTCACGCCGGTCTGCTGCTAGACCGGTCTCCAGTGCCAGCGGATGATGCACCAGGGCAATGATCCTCAGGCGCCTTGCCTCGCGACCTGCCCATTCGTCGAGAACCCCGAAGGCTAGCCCGTCGATCAGGACTAGGCTGTCGTCGGCCAATCGGGAGAGAATGCGGGCGGCGTTCTCAAGCGTAGCGGGCGTCGGGTCCGGGAAGCCGTCGCCGACCGACGCCAGCCGAACGCTCCAGCCGAGATCAGCAAGGGCGGCCGCAACGCACCGGTCATATCGGTAGCCCCCGGTAAGGGTCTCTATCCGCCCCGGATAGGCGAAAAACAACTCCCGGCTCACAGATCGGCCTCGTACCAGGCGCGGGCTACATGCGATTCGTGCAGGGTGATCCTGAGCTTGCGCAAACGGCTGCCTCCTTCACCGAGCCTCCCGGCGGCGATTGCCCCTGCGACCTCATCATGGACGTGTTTGGCCAGGAATTCGGTCGTCGTGACCTTCCCCTTGAAGGTGCCGATCTCGTCGAGGTTCTGGTAATTCAAAGGCTCGAGAACGCGCTTCAAGATTTGCGTGGCAAGGCCGATGTCGATCACCAGTCCGTCCTCATCGAGGCCTTCGGCAAAGAAAGCTGCGTCCACGGTGAAGGTCGCACCATGCAGACCCCGGGCGGAGCCGAAAGCGGGCCGGTCGAGGCTGTGCGCAATCATGATGTGGTCGCGAACTTCAACAGCGAACATGGGAGGGGTCCTTCAATAGACGATACGATGGCAGAGGGTCGAGCGGGAACCGATTATCGCGGCATAATCGTCAGCAAGCCGGTCGAATTGCGTTTCACCCGAAATCAGGCAGTCCAGACGGTCATCGCCCAGAAGCTCAAGTGCTTTTCCCATGCGCCGGCGCACATCCCAGCGCGCGCGTCGTCGGGGTGGAAGGTGGCCGACCTGGGAGCTGACGATGGAGAGGCGTTTGGCGTGGAAGGCACCGCCCAAAGGGACATCAGCATGTCTGTCACCATACCAACT
>JAEYTV010000470.1 GCA_023433855.1 Pseudomonadota bacterium
ATCGTCACCAACGCGACCTTCGAACCGTTCACCGTCTACGGCCTGGTGGCGCTGATCTATTTCGCGATCAGCTTCCCCCTTTCGAAGTTCGGCAAATGGCTGGAGTTCCGCATGGCTGCGGCTTACGCGCGATAAGAGGCTGGCTCGCCGCCGGACGCGGCCACCTCATACCGAAGCGGTGACTTCGAAGCTCTCGTACGCGCAGCCGGCACCTCGCCTGACACGAGCGCCGTCTCGGCAGCAGCCCGACCGGATACCGTAACCGTTTCACGGCGGCGGTCGGACCAGGGGTGGCCTGGTCCATCGGCGAAGGTGCGTCCCGCCGTTGTTCGCGGATGGAAATTGCTGTGCAACGCGAAGGAATCTGGATGGACTGCCTTCCTCCTGCCTTCGAAAGCGCTAAGGTCGCCCGAAATAGCAATATCGCGAGCCGAAATGACAGACTTCCAGAATGACCTTCTCCTTCCCGACCCGCTCGAGACCGACCCGTTCGAAATTGCTCCGGTCCGATTGACCGTCGATCTTGCGGCGCTCGCCGACAACTGGCGGGACATGGCGCGGCTGTCGGGCAATGCGCGCACTGCCGCCGTGGTGAAGGCGGATGCCTACGGCCTCGGGCTGGAGGACTGCAGCGAGGCGCTCTACCATGCGGGCGCCCGCGATTTCTTCGTAGCCGTCGCGCAGGAAGGTGTGACGCTGCGCGCCTACGCACCCGAGGCCCGCATCTTCGTGCTCTCGGGCATCTGGCCGGGCCAGGAGCAGATGTTCTTCGAGAACGACCTGGTGCCGGTGATCGCTTCGGAGGAACAGCTTGCCTTCTGGATGGGAGTGGTGGCCGAATACGGCGACTACCCGTGCGCGCTGCAGGTGGACACCGGCTTCAACCGGCTGGGCCTGACGGTGCAGGACGCGCTGGCGCTGGCGGAAGATGTGTCGCGTCCCGCCAGCTTCTCGCCGGTGCTGGTGCTGTCGCATCTCCACAGCGGGGATACGCCCTCGGCCGCCAGCAACAAGACGCAACTGGAGTCTTTCCGGCAGGTTAGCGCCGCATTCGAAGGCATAGAATCAAGCCTCTCGGCTTCGGCCGGCATCTTCCTCGGGCCCGACTACCACTTCGACCTGACCCGCCCCGGGATTGCGCTTTACGGCGGCGAAGCCGTCAACGGCATGAAGCCGTTGCGGCCGGTGGCGACCGCGGAGGCCCGCATCATCCAGGTCCGTAATTCGCCGGCCGGAGGGACCGTCAGCTATGGCGCCACCCATCGATTGACGCGTCCTAGCCGCCTTGCGATCGCCTCTGTCGGCTATGCGGACGGCTATTTACGCTCTCAGTCAGGATCCGGCACCCCGCTTCGCGCAGACGGCACGGCAGGCGCCTCCGGCTTCATTTCGGGCCATCGCGTGCCCGTCGTTGGACGCATCACCATGGACCTCACCATCTTCGACGTGACGGACGCACCGGAAGCAGACATACGCGCCGGCGACTATGTCGAACTCTTCGGCCCCAATGTGCCAATCGATGAGGTGGCGCGTGCTGGGGGCACGATCGGTTACGAACTCCTCACCAGCCTCGGCCTGCGCCACGAGCGCCGCTACATCTATCCAGAGGCGTAGCGGGCCCTTATTGCCTTCTGCGCGGTTTCCGGATTACAAAACATAAGTTCCGCTTTTGTTCCAGGCGGATTCGTGAGCATTCAGGGCGGCGACAGACTTCATGGCAAAACCAAAAACCCAATTCGTGTGCCAGAACTGCGGCACTGTGCATAACCGCTGGGCAGGCAAGTGCGACGGCTGCGGCGAATGGAACACCATTGTCGAAGAAGATCCGATGGGCGGCATCGGCGGCGGCCCTGGCCGTGCCCCGAAGAAGGGGCGCGCGGTGGCTCTCACCACGCTGTCCGGCGAGACGGAAGAAGCGCCGCGGATCCATACCGGCATCTCCGAGCTAGATCGGGCGACTGGCGGCGGCTTCGTGCGCGGCTCTGCCGTTCTGATCGGCGGCGATCCCGGGATCGGAAAATCGACGCTGCTGATGCAGGCGGCGGCAGCGCTCTCCCGCCGTGGTCACCGCATCATCTACGTCTCCGGAGAGGAGGCGGTAGCGCAGGTGCGGCTGCGCGCCCAGAGACTGGGTGCGGCAGAAACCGAGGTGCTGCTCGCGGCAGAGACGAATGTGGAAGACATTCTCGCGACGATATCGGAAGGCAAGCGGCCGGACCTCGTCATCATCGACTCCATCCAGACGCTCTGGAGCGACACGGCCGATTCGGCACCCGGCACCGTCACTCAGGTGCGTACAGGCGTGCAGGCGATGATCCGCTTTGCCAAGCAAACCGGGGCCGCCATGGTGCTGGTCGGGCATGTCACCAAGGAAGGGCAGATTGCAGGACCGCGCGTGGTCGAACACATGGTCGATGCGGTGCTTTATTTCGAAGGCGACCGCGGCCACCACTATCGCATCCTGCGCACTGTGAAGAACCGATTCGGGCCAACGGACGAGATCGGCGTCTTCGAGATGTCCGACAAGGGTCTCCGCGAGGTTTCCAATCCGTCGGAACTCTTCCTCGGCGAACGAAATACGAAGGCGCCGGGTGCAGCCGTCTTCGCGGGGATGGAAGGCACCCGCCCGGTGCTGGTGGAAGTTCAGGCGCTTGTGGCGCAGACCTCGCTCGGCACGCCCCGACGCGCCGTGGTCGGCTGGGACAGTTCACGGCTGTCGATGATCCTCGCGGTATTGGAAGCCCATTGCGGTGTGCGCCTTGGGCAGCACGACGTGTATCTCAACGTGGCCGGGGGCTATCGCATTTCCGAACCTGCGGCCGATCTTGCGGTCGCCTCGGCCTTGGTCTCGTCGCTCGCCGGGCTTGCCCTCCCCGCCGATTGCGTCTATTTCGGCGAAATCAGCCTGTCTGGCGCCGTGCGGCCGGTTTCACAAACCGCACAGCGCCTCAAGGAGGCTGAAAAGCTCGGCTTTGGGGGTGCCATGCTGCCGGGTGGCTCGGCGGAAATACCCAAGGGCAACGGCAGCCGATGGATAGAGCTTGCCGACCTACCGGATCTCGTCGCCCGCATCGCGGGTTCTTCGGCGAAGCTCCGGCAAGCCGCGGAAGATGATTGATCTTCCGTTAACGGATGCGCTGTTGTATGACGGCTGCGGGACGGCGGGGCGCCCTCCACAGTCGGCAAGTTCGGAGTAGTTCACTCATGCCCATCACGATTTTCGACGGCATCGTCATCGCCGTGACGCTGTTTTCCGCCGTGCTTGCCATGGTGCGCGGTTTTTCACGAGAGGTGCTGTCGATCGCAAGCTGGGTGGGCTCCGTTGCGGCCGCCTATTACCTCTACCCCCTGCTGCTGCCCTACGCCAGGAACTATACCGCCGATGACCGCATTGCGATCGCCGCCTCGGCCGGGATCATCTTCCTGATTGCACTGATTGTCATTTCCTTCATCACTACGCGGATTGCAGACTTCATCATCGACAGCCGCATCGGCGCGCTCGACCGCACGCTCGGCTTCCTGTTTGGCGCCGCCCGCGGCCTCCTGCTCCTCGTGGTTGCCGTTGCCTTCTTCAACTGGCTTGTTGCCGTCGACCGGCAGCCGACATGGGTGACACAGGCGAAGTCGAAGCCGTTTCTGGACACGCTCGTGGCCCGCCTCGAGGCTGTCCTGCCGGAAGACATCGAGCCGCAGCTCCGCGCCCGGATCCTCGGGCGCGAGGATGCTCCGGTCGAAACGGCTCCGGCGCAGGAGCAGCCACCCGCCGAAGATGCTCCCCCGGCAACAAATAATTGACTTTATCTTGCGCTTGATGCAGCGCCAAACATCACCATCTGTGATACGAATTCGACTTCAGGTGAGCAACGGGCTGGATAGCGGGGATGAACTCCCCGTCCGGCCCTTCCATTTCTCCGACAGGGACAAGTTGTCCAAAAGGGATAAGGGCCAAGATGACAGAGCCGGCTTCCGAGACGTTCGACGGTAACAATGTCAGCGAGTGGGATGGCGACACGCTTCGCGAGGAATGCGGTGTCTTCGGAATTCTCGGTCACCCGGACGCGGCGACGCTGACGGCGCTCGGCCTTCATGCCCTTCAGCATCGCGGCCAGGAGGCGGCAGGCATCGTTTCGTTCGACGGTCTTCGGTTTCATTCAGAACGCCGCATGGGCCTCGTCGGCGATCATTACACGGATCCTGCGACCATTGCGCGCCTGCCCGGCAATATCGCCATGGGCCATGTGCGGTATTCGACCACGGGCGAAGTGGCGCTGCGCAACGTGCAGCCGCTTTTTGCAGAACTCGAGGTCGGCGGCATAGCGGTGGCCCATAACGGCAACTTCACCAACGGCCTCACCCTTCGCCGGCAGCTCATCGCCGGCGGTGCCATCTGTCAATCGACTTCCGACACGGAAGTCGTGCTGCATCTGATCGCCCGCTCGCGCTACTCCTCCACTGCCGACCGCTTCATCGATGCCATGCGGCAAATGGAAGGCGGTTATTCCATGCTGGCGATCACGCGGACGAAGCTGATCGCCGCGCGCGATCCGACCGGCATCCGCCCCCTCGTCATGGGTGAACTCGACGGCAAGCCGATCTTCTGTTCGGAAACCTGCGCGCTCGACATCATCGGGGCGAAATATGTGCGCGACGTCGAGAACGGCGAAGTCATCATCTGCGAGATCCAGGCGGACGGCTCGATCTCCATTGACGCCCGCAGGGCAGGAACCGGGCAGCCGGAGCGGCTCTGCCTGTTCGAATATGTCTATTTCGCCCGACCGGACTCCATCGTCGGCGGCCGCAGCGTCTATGTGGCCCGCAAGAACATGGGCATCAACCTCGCCAAGGAGAGCCCGGTCGAGGCCGACGTCGTCGTACCCGTGCCGGATGGCGGCACCCCGGCAGCACTCGGCTATGCGCAGGAGAGCGGCATTCCGTTCGAATACGGAATCATCCGCAATCACTATGTGGGCCGCACCTTCATCGAGCCGACCCAGCAGATCCGCGCCTTCGGGGTGAAACTCAAGCACTCTGCAAATCGCGCGATGATCGCCGGAAAGCGCGTCGTGCTGGTCGACGATTCGATCGTGCGCGGCACGACGTCGCTGAAGATCGTCCAGATGATCCGCGACGCGGGTGCCAAGGAAGTACACTTCCGGGTGGCGAGCCCGATGATCTATTACCCGGATTTCTACGGCATCGACACTCCGGACAGGGACAAGCTGATCGCCAACCAGTACGACAGCCTCGAAGCCATGTGCCGTTACATTGGCGCTGACTCGCTGGAGTTCCTGTCGATCAACGGCCTCTACCGCGCGGTCGGCGGCGAAGATCGCAATGCGATCCGCCCGCAGTTCACCGACCATTACTTTACCGGTGAATACCCGACCCGCCTCCTCGACAAGGATGGCGAGACCATGGGCCGCAAGGTATCGGTGCTCGCCAGCAACGGCTGATC
>JAEYTV010000535.1 GCA_023433855.1 Pseudomonadota bacterium
GGTATGGGCCCCGCCGGGGATTATGTTGCTTGCACGTTTCCGCAGACGGTCAGAGGTATCGAAATTCTGGACAAGATTTCCCATCGCGGCCCCCCGGTGATGATATTCAGATAACGGATGTTATCCCAGACCGGCCGCAAGCCTCGATACGACCGTTCGTCTGCCCGGCTGCCTGAAAGGCTTAGCTCGATGTCGCGAACACACCAGGGTGCCAGACATCAACCGGCGGAGACTTCGTGCCATGAGGTGTTGAGCGCCGTTCAGGTGAAGCAGGGCAGGCGCACTACTGCCTGAAAAGATCCGAGATCTTGAAGATGATCTCGGTGCGGTTTCTTGCGTTCAACTTCTTCATTATGTTGCGGATATGAACCTTCACCGTGCTTTCCCGAAGGTTGAGCTCGTAGGCAATGATCTTGTTTGGCTTACCTTGCGTGAGCGCATCGATCACATCTGCTTCCCGTTGGGTAAACATCGCGGCGCGCCGACGTTCCCTCTTCTCCGCCACCGCGAGAAGCTGCCGGAGATCGCTTAGGTTTTCGGCCGAGATGAATGCGCCACCCGCCAAGGCGAGGGAAATGGCATTCACGCAGACCGGCAGGCCTATCGCAGAAGAGATATATCCCTGGACCCCGACTTCGAATGCTTGCAGCACCTGCTTCAAGTCCCGGTTCTCCGCGAGGATGACGACGGGAAGCGCAGGAAAGTCAGAGATGAGGTCCTTCAAGTCACGAAGAAAGGAGTCGTTATAGACGTCGCCCCGACCGATATTGATCAAAATGCCCGCGTGTGCACCCCCCGGTGCGCGCCGCCAGCTGTCCACGGAGGAAAATAACTCGACGTCCATATCGAGGCCGTGGGCAATAAGGCTTTGCGCCAGGCATTCACGATCCAGAGCGCGATCGTCGATGATCGCTAGCTTCCGGGTGTCACGATCGGTTCTTGTCGCGATCTCAGCCGGTCGGGCGCGAGCGACGACGCGGAATTTGGACAGATTTGGTCTATGGCCATAAGTAGGAATTGCGGTCGACATGGTCTTCCCCCTTTTCAGACCTACCCCTCAAGGCGTGGGCCGAAGTTGTCGGCCCGCCGTCTCTTCTGCTTCGTTTCTGGTTTCATGCCATTGATGCTGTCGAAGACCCCTTCCGCATCCTGGCACGACATGCTTGGCAAACACGATCTATGGTGGCAACTGAACGCGTTTACCCTTGTCGCGATATACTCATCCGACAACAGTTTTTGTTCAAGTAGTTGGCAAATCTTGCTTGGACATATGCGATGCAATGAGCTTACGACGGGCTGTTACAATAGCGGAAGCGTCGGAAAATACCTAAAGATTTTCTAATAAACTAATAATAGGGTATAAACGCCCCGGCGGAAACCGCTGCAAAATGGGTAGAGACCCTCAGTGCCGGCGGGATTCCTCGTGAAGGGCCTTATTTTGTAACGAGCCGCCTACGTCTTAGGGATGTGTCACTGAGATCTTCACAAGAGACTATGTATATAGTCGCGCGGCGATCAGGTTTTGTGAAGGCCTGGCACAGCGCGTGAGAAGTGCCACGCCGCATACCCTGGTCAGCATATCTCGGCCCTGATCAACGGCGACTATGCAGGTTGGGTTGGCGGGACGCCAGAAGGTGTCAGTCGAGCCATCGATGTCAATATCAATAACGACTTTGCTTCATTCGTTGCTTCTATTCGAGATGATGGATCCGTTCGGTCATGCCCTGCCGACATGCTGAACAATGTCGGTGACCCTGCCGTAGCCACATGAAATGCAGCTTGGCAAGACGAAGAGCATGCCGGCCAAATCAATGCGTGAAAGCATGTTGGAATCAGAATTCAAGGTTGTTGGTATCGCGGCTTCTCCAGGGGAGCTGATGGCGGTCCGGGCAGTGCTAAGGGCGCTTCCGCGCAGAAGCGGTTGCGCCTTCCTACTGATGGTGCAGTCCTCCTCCTTGATCGGGAGCGGGCTCAGCGATTTTCTCAGCGACGGCACCGGCATGGATGTTGTCGAAGCTTCGGCCGGCACGCTGATCGAACCTGAGCGCCTGTATATCATTCCTCCGGGATCCTTCATGGTGATTACGTCCGGCCGATTTCGCCCTGCACCGCTTCAGGACCGGCGCCGCTCCACCTCACCTTACGTCCTGCTGCATTCCTTGGCGCAGGACTACGGGCCGCAAACCGTTGCCGTAATCCTCTCGGAGATTGCGACGGCCGGTTTGGATACGGTTCGTGCCGTCAGGGAGGCTGGTGGCCTTGTGTTGGTTCGAGGTGGACAAGCCGCCCAGGCTGAGGGGGACCGCGCCAAGGCGGCGCTGGCTACCGACCACGAAAATGCCCCCTTCGTCAGGGCGCTGGCCGAGGCAGTCTTGGGGTACCATCCCCCTTCTGAGCAGCGGATCATACCGAACGCGGTTCCCGCCGGGATGGCACTCATGCGGATGATCATCGAGGCGGTGAAAGGTGAAGGGCAGGCAGCACTGGAGTCCTATGACCATCGAGCCCTGCACCTTTCGGTGGAGGCGCGACTCAAGATGCTTGGCATAGCCGAAGACGAGGTGGAGCGATACGCTCACATCGTTCGCGAAAGCAGTGGCGAAAGACGGCATCTGGAAGGCGCTCTCCGTGCCGCCGTCCGGCGTTTCTTTCGTGACGAGGAGCTGTTCGCTTCGCTTCGGGCGACAATCATACCGGACATCGTTCATGCAAAGATGCCGGGAGACGCGGTCAGAGTATGGGTGGCTGGATGCGGCACCGGCGAGGAAGCCTATACACTGGCGATCCTTCTGCTTGAGCGGATCAAGGCAGACGGACGAGGGGTCGACCTCCGGATCTTCGCGTCCGACACGGATCTGCATGCGGTTGCCGAGGCAATTGATGGGCGCTATCCGCCATCCGCACTCGAGGCGATGCCGCCAGACCTGCATCAGGCCTACTTCCAGTCGCGGGATGGCACATACCGAGTGAGCGATGAGGTCCGGAACAGCGTGGTGTTCCTTGTCCAGGACCCGTCCGGCGAACCACCGCTTGGGCGTATCGACCTCGCCTTCGCCAGCGACCTTCGCGGTCATCTGTGGCCGGGGACCGACGCCGAGGCTGTCTCCCGGTTCAGCTCCACCGTTACGGCAGGAGGCATCTTGGTAATGGGCAGATCCGAGGCGACCAAGCCCATCGATGATGCGTTTGAGCCGATACCGGGTTTGGAGCGAGCCTACCGATTCAGGGGGGTCAAGAAATCCGGAGCGGCCACATCCGACGACGATGCTGCCGGCAGGGGGAGGATAACAATGTTGTCTTGGGACGGGAACGATATTGACCCGAAGCATAAAGGCCTTGGAGGGGCGGGATTGAGGTTGAAAACAAATGGCGAGGAGGCGCAGCGGGAAGGAGGACTGGAAGCCGGGAAGGGGGAAACTCACGGTTCCGGCGAGTTGCAATCCCTCAACCGGGAGCTCGAGATACTCAACGGCCATCTGCATGAGGCTCTGGAGCGTCAACGTGCGATTTCGAGCGATCTGCAGAATGTTCTCCATAGCGCCGGTGTCCCGCTGCTTCTTCTCGACAAGCTGCTCAATATCCGGTTCTTCACGCCATCCACGCGCTCGCTTTTCGACATCATGCACACCGACGTGGGCAGGCCGTTTACCGATCTGAGCGCGCTCACGGATGACACGGACCTCAGCGCTGACGCACTTGCCGTCCTTGCGACGGGGAACACGATCAGCAAAGAGGTGGCAGGGCGCAACGGCCAATGGTTTCTGCGAAGGATCAAGCCTTACCGGACAGAACAGGACAGTGTCGAGGGAGTGGTCGTCACCTTCATCGACATCAGCGACCAGAAGCAGATCATGAAGGAACGAGAGGCGGCGAAGAGGTCAGCGGAGCTCGCCACCGAAGCCAAGTCGCATTTCCTGGCCGCCGCGAGCCACGACCTGCGGCAGCCGCTGCAGACACTGAAGCTTCTTCAAGGGCTTCTTGACAAGACGGTCACTGACGCCCAGTCCCGCATGTTCGTCAAACGGATGGGGGTAACGCTCGCCTCCTTGTCGGGTATTCTCAACACGGTCCTGGACATCAACC
>JAEYTV010000549.1 GCA_023433855.1 Pseudomonadota bacterium
ACCCAGTAGTGGCTCCGCATAAGCGTCGGGTCGTTCATGTAGGCGCCGAAAAGATCCGAAAGGATCTGCGCGGCGCCGGCCCGGATGCGCATGATCTCGGGATGACGGTAGATATGCGAGAACAGAAGCTTTTTGATGGCCTGGTCCGTCTCTGCCATCTCCTTTGAGAAGGTAGCGATCACCTGATCCGCGTCCCTTACCTGCTGTGCGCTTTCGGGCCTCAGTTTCAGCAGATTGTCCTGCGCCACGCCGATCACATCTTCCACCATGTGGGTAATCTGCCGTCGGGTGACCTCGTAGGCGAAGCGGGTGGGGTCAAGATGCGGATAGCGCGCCCTCACCTCGGACATGAGACCGGCGAGAAAGGGAACCTCCTCCAGAACCTCGAACGTCAGAAGGCCTGACCGCAGTCCGTCGTCGATATCGTGTGTATTATAGGCGATGTCGTCGGCGATTGCCGCTACCTGTGCTTCGAGACTTGCATAGCTTGCAAGTTCGAGATCATGGAGTTCGCAATAATCCCTGATCGGCTGCGGCAAGGGCCCACGGATGCCCCGCCCGTCTTTCGTCAACAGCGGACCATTGTGCTTGACGAGCCCCTCTAGGGTTTCCCATGTGAGGTTGAGCCCGTCGAACTCGGCATAACGGCGCTCCAGCTTGGTGACAACCCGCAGAGACTGCGCATTGTGATCGAATCCCCCATAGGGCTTCAGCAATTCGTCCAAGGCGTCCTCACCGGTATGACCGAAAGGCGTGTGGCCGAAATCGTGAACAAGGGCGACGCCTTCAGCAAGATCCTCGTCGAGCTTCAGGGCGCGCGCCAAGGCACGCGCGATCTGCGCGACCTCGATGGTATGGGTGAGACGGGTGCGGTAATGATCGCCGTCCGGGCTGATGAAAACCTGCGTCTTGTGCTTCAGGCGCCGGAAAGCCGTTGTATGGACGATGCGATCGCGGTCGCGCTGAAACTCCGAACGCGTCAGGCTGCTTTCTTCCGGAAACATCCGCCCCCGGGAAGACCAGGGATTGGCAGCATAGACCGCCCGCTCACCGCCGCCGAAACCCAGCGCCGCCGTATCGATCATCATGCTTTCACCTGTTTCCTCGCCTGTAGCTCGCCCATTGACGTGCCATCCAACCCTTCATAACTATAGCGAAGCCGTGCGCAAAGCCGGTGATGACCGTCACCGGGCTTTTAACCCGGCAGGAGGCAGATAATGAATACCAATATAACTCTCTCGGATGCAGCGGCAAAGCGCATCGCCGAAATCACCGCCAACGAAGCGGGCAAAAACGCCCTCCGGGTTTCGGTCGAGGGCGGCGGCTGTTCCGGCTTCTCCTATAAGTTTGACCTTGCCGCAGAGCCGGAAGCCGACGACTTGGTCGTGTCGAAGGGAGAGGCCAAGGTGTTGATCGACAGTCTCTCGCTTGTCTACATGGCAGGTGCCGAGATCGATTTCGTCGATAATCTGCTCGGACAATCCTTTCAGATCAGAAATCCCAACGCGGTCGCCAGCTGTGGCTGCGGCACCAGTTTCTCAGTCTGATCCCGACATCCGCCCTTCCCATCGCATTGCCTTCCGCTAAAAAGAAAGCGTGAAGACGGAAGGGACTAATCCATGAAAATCGCCACTTGGAACATCAACGGCGTCAAGGCGCGGATCGACAATCTGCGCCAATGGCTCGCTGACAGTTCCCCGGACATCGTCTGCTTGCAGGAGATAAAGTCCGTGGACGACATGTTTCCGCGACTGGAGATCGAAGCGCTCGGCTACCACGTCGAGACCCATGGACAAAAAGGGTTCAACGGCGTCGCGATTCTTTCGAAGACCAAGCCCGACGAAGTTCTTCGCGGGCTGCCGGGCGGAGAAAGCAGCGACGGCCAGCAGGATGAACAATCGCGCTACATCGAAGGTGTCTTTTCCATAGCCGGTGGCGTGGTACGGGTCGCCTCGATCTATCTGCCCAACGGAAACCCGGCGACAGATCCGATCAAATACCCCTACAAGCTCACCTGGATGGAGCGGCTGCGCCGCCACGCTGCAGAGCTCCTGCTCCTGGAGGAGCCGCTCATCCTGGCCGGAGACTATAATGTCATCCCGGAACCACATGACTGCTTCGACCCTGCGGCATGGGCGACTGACGCCCTCTTCTTGCCTGAAACAAGGGCCGCATTCCGGAGGCTGGAGAATATGGGCCTTGTGGATGCGGTACGGACCACGACGGACGCCGTCAAGCTATACTCGTTCTGGGATTACCAGGCCGGTGCCTGGCAGAAAAACAACGGTATCCGCATCGACCATCTGCTCCTTTCTCCAGAAGCGGCCGACCACCTGAAATCCACCGCTGTCGAGAAGCATGTGCGCGGCTGGGAGAAACCATCCGACCACGTCCCCGTAGTCGCTCTGTTCGATTTTGGCTGATCAGCGGAGAAGCAAGACGTCGCGTTAGTCGGCGCCTTGGTCGAACTGCTGCGACAGCGCCACCGCCCCGCGCCGGTCCTCTTCGCCGGCGACCGAGAACGCGTGCTCCTGCAACTGTTGCATCCAACTGCAGTCCTTCGAAGCGCACCGATCAAGGGCGGCCGTCATGAAGGCGAGGCCCCGTACTGTCTGTCCCTCCTGGAACAGCACATTACCGAATACGGCCATGGCGCCTGCATGTCCGCTCTTGCGGGCTTGGTTCAGCCATTTCTTGGCTTGCTGGATACTGGCAGAGCCTCCCTCGCCGGCGAGCATCATCTTGGCGAGCTGAAATTGAGCTTCAGCAACCCCGAAGGTCGACGCCACCTGAAAATACAACTGCCGCGCCTGCGACAGATCCGGCTTGACCGGAGTGCCGGGAATGCCCATGCGATAATAGTTGGCGAGGGAAAGAAGCGCATTGATGAAAAAACCGGTATCCTCGGATCCCGGCTCGATGCCCTGCGCTGCGATCTCATTATAGATTTTGAAGGCCTCGAAATCGTCCTTCGTCACTCCGTCACCGTAGGCATACATATTCGCCAGCGCCCAGCGCGAGCCTGTATGGCCCTTCTCGGCAGCGTAGCGGTAAGCTTCAACGGCATCTTCCTTCTGGCCGTTTTTATACGCCTTGAACCCGAACTTGAAGAGATCGAAGGGGCCTGACTCCCGGCTGACGCCCGATTGCATGTCAAAAGCCGCAGCAGATCCCGCCACTGCCGCAGCTAGCGACACTCCGAGAAGCAATACTCTCATGGACAAGACGTCGGATTTCGGCATTTCAGTTTCTTTCACTCCGCGCAGGGCTAAACACCGCAGACCGAGCCTCGCCCGCCGCCGGAAAGGGATCCTCCTGGGAACATCCCGTGCTTGTACCTTCCAGAATATCAGTGAAGTTGTAGATGCCGTTTTCGGCAACACTTGGACCCCGCGCGGTATCTTCTGCGGCAGGAGCAAACGGCATCTCGCACCGTGTCCCGAAACCAGCAACCTCCCGCATTGTATTGCAAAACCCGCCCATGATACTCCGACTTAGGCGCCCGCCCCCGCGTTTCCCGCCTGTTACTCACTTACCGCTGCGCCTCGTTTGTGGCGGGAAGTGGACATAAACGCCTCCCCCACCGGGCCAAACGACAGTCTCACAAAACTGTTGCC
>JAEYTV010000563.1 GCA_023433855.1 Pseudomonadota bacterium
GCGTAGGTGACGGCGTTCTGGTAGGCCACTTCGGCAATCGACAGGCCCTGCAGGCCGACGCCCAGGCGGGCTTCGTTCATCATCACGAACATGGCCGAGAGGCCCTTGTT
Source organism: Pseudomonadota bacterium (assembly GCA_023433855.1). GTDB lineage: Bacteria > Pseudomonadota > Alphaproteobacteria > Rhizobiales > Rhizobiaceae > Neorhizobium. Next base: position 111 of record JAEYTV010000563.1, read on the forward strand.
CTCCGCCCCGATCAGGTAGCCGGTGGCCTCGTCATAGTTCATGACGCAGGTGGCGTTGCCGTGGATGCCCATCTTGTGCTCGATCGCGCCGCAGGAGACGGAATTGCGCTCGCCGACCGAACCGTCCTCGTTGACAATAAACTTCGGCACGATGAAGAGCGATATGCCCTTGGTGCCCTCCGGCGCGCCCTCGATGCGGGCCAGCACCAGATGGATGATGTTGTCGGTCATGCCGTGCTCGCCGGCGGAGATGAAGATCTTCTGGCCGGAGATCCTGTAGCTGCCGTCGCCATTCGGAACGGCGTTGGTGCGCAGGAGCCCGAGGTCGGTGCCGCAATGCGGCTCGGTCAGGTTCATGGTGCCGGACCAGCTGCCCTCGACCATCTTCGGCAGGTAAGTCTGCTTCTGCTCGTCGGAGCCGTGGACGAGGATCGCGGCGATCGCGCCCTGGGTCAGGCCCGGATACATCATCAGGGACATGTTGGCGGACGACATATATTCGCCGACGGCGGCGTGCAGCGTGTAGGGCAGGCCCTGGCCGCCGAACTCCTCCGGCACGGCGAGCCCGATCCACCCGCCCCGGCAATACTGGTCATAGGCTTCCTTGAAGCCCTTGGGCACCGTGACCGTGCCGTCCTCGTGACGGGTGCAGCCTTCCTGATCGCCCGAGAGGTTAAGCGGGAAAAGCGCTTCCTCGGCGACCTTGGCAGCTTCACCGAGAATGGCTTGGATCATATCGGGAGAGGCATCGGCAAAGCCCGGCAGGTTTCCGTAGCGCTCCAAACCCAGCACGTCGTTCAAGATGAAAAGCGTATCGTTCACCGGCGCCTTGTATGATGGCATGATCGAGCGTCCTCCGATTCCTCCTGCCGACCCGCCGTCGCCGGTCAGCTTGCTCCCCGATTCATAATTGACGTTTGCGTAAACGTCAAACCGAAGGGCGGTAGGAAGTGCGGGCGGGAAGACCGCCAGCCTGTCAGCATCAACGAGTTCGTCCCGGACCGTTTTGCAGACTCTTAAAAGGACATCCACCCCGAAAATCCGACCGCCGCGGGCAAAAGGTTAAAATTTTCATTCAGGTTAACGGCTTGTTTACCACGTTTCAGGGAATAGTGAGGCCGTTGCGGCACGAAGCACCTTTCTCGCAGGACGGTCGGACACCGCGAGAAAATGACAAGACTGCGACTGGGTACAAAGACAGGGAAGGATGCCGAGGGAAAGACGCCCTTCATCCTCCCGAGACCGCAAAGCAGGAAAAACGTCAACCACGAGCGAGCCAATGACCGGATCCCGATCGACCCCTCACCGTCATAGCGACCGCTCTTCCCTGGACGCGCTCAACCGCACCATCGAGGGCCTCGAAGCACGCATCGAGGGATTGATGTCCGGCGCCTCGCGCGACGGACGCACCACACGACCCGAACACGTCCACGAGCAGCGCTCAGAGACCTCAAGTACTGCCCATGAGGCGCCCTATCGCCGTACTGCCACTCAGAACGACCCAATAAGCGAGATTCGTGAGCGCCAACGCGTCCTGGCTGCCAGGCGGGAGCCCCGCGCAGACCGCTCCTATCCACATCTGCCAGGCTACGAGGCTACCCGCAGCGCCGACAGCCGCCACCATGAGGTGCGCCGGCCGGACGCATACCGCCCACAGGAACGCCCGGCACAACCCCGCTTCGTCTCCGAAAGAACCGCCGATGTGCCACCCGCAGCAACGCTGCGTCGCGAGGCAATCCGTGTGGCCAAGCCCGAAGGCACCATGGAGGAGATCGCCCAGGCATTGGTCAACCTGCGCCAGGAGCTGAAACAGGATATCTCCGAGGGCGTTGCCCGTGAGATGACTGCGCTGCGGGCCGAGCTTCGCTCGATTACCTCGGTCGCTGAAGAGCAGCGGCTCAACGACGAGCTGCGCAATGATCTTGCTCGGCTCGCAGAAGGTATCGATCAACTTGGGCATCATGCGCTGCCCGAGGCAGCAGGGCTGCGGGCCGAGTTCGAGGAATTGCGCGCCGTCATGGACGGCCTTGCCCGGGAAGAGTCCGTCCGCCGGATGGAAACCCGGTGGCAAGGGCTGGAAGAGCGTATCCATGATCTCGACTCCCCCGCGCTTCGCGAAGAACTCGTTTCGCTCGCCTATCGCATCGACGACATCAAAAGCCAGCTGGGCGGAATGAGCGACAGCCCGGTAATCAAGGCGCTCGAACAGAAACTGATCGCCGTCGCGACTGCGATGGAGCAGCTCGGCTCCCGCATGCAGCCGGCCGACGCCGTGCTGAACGCGCAGTTCGCGGCGCTCGATGAGAGGCTGGACGAAATCAGCCGCGCCATCGCTGCAGGCAGCCGTGCTTCCGCTGCGGCATCACTCGACCAGTCGTCGCTGCAGCGGCTGGAGGGGCGTCTCGGCGTGCTTGGCGACCAGATGGAAGCCATCAGCCGGGCTGCTCAGAAGGAGGCAGATCCGGCGGCGGAACTGTCGGTTCGTATCGAGGCGCTCACAGATCGCATCGAAGAACTGGCGGATGAACAGACTGCCGCGCGTCTGGAGGAGCGGCTGGACCAGCTTTCGCGCATGCTCGAGCAGAGACATGCGCCAGCGCAGCCGGATCTGACGGATCACCTTGTCGATATCTCACGCAAGATCGATGATCTTCAGCGGGGAAGCGTCAACGGGCTGCTGGCCGAACGGCTTGATTATCTCGCCCGCCGTATCGAAGAGATGGAGATCTGGCCGAACACTCAGCCTGCCGTCGACCACCCCGCCTTCGGGCGGATCGAGGGGCAACTGACCGGCATTGCCGCGATGCTCGACGAGGCTGCAGCGGCACCACGCCACGACGAAGATGCTCTGCGCAACCTCGAGGACCAGATTGCCCATCTTTCGACGCTGATCAGCCAATCTCCCGGCACTGTGCCGGCCGAGTTGGACAACCGCATGGCCGCGATCGAGAGCTACATGGTCACGAACGACGAGTACGTGATCGAGGCAGCGCGGCAAGCGGCCGAAGCGGTGGTAGAGGCTTATTCCCGCAATGCCACTGGAGCAACCGATGTTGCGGCCCTTTCCGCGCTTGCGGAAGACCTGCGCCACCTGGAAGACCTGACGCGTGCCTCCGACCAGCGGACACATACAACCTTCGAGGCCCTGCATGGCACCCTGGTGAAGATTGCGGACCGCCTGGACGGGATGGAGGAGCGTATTGCCGCTTCAGCCTTTGTCGAGCGCCTTTCCGACGCGCCAGTGCGCGGAGCTTCGCCCGCGGTGCCCAACAGGCCAGAAGCGCTCGAAGGGATGCCAGCGCAGCAACAGCAGATGCCGGCCTACCGGCCGGAAGAAGCTTTGGTCGGCGACATTTCGCAGACGGAGGAACTTGCTCCGGCGGGACGCATCGGCGGCGAACTCGCCGCACAGAACAGGCCTGCCAAGCCGAGCCTCCTCACGGAGCTGTCGCGCCGCCTCCTGCCTGGAAGCAGGGACGCAGCCGGGAGCAGCCGCACCCTGGTCGAACCTGCGCCGTCGCTTGACCCGTCCGACGTATTGCCGTCCCATCATGAGAACGACCTCCTGGAGCCAGGCTCGGGCGCTCCGGACGTGAAGAAAATCCTGGAACGAGTGCGGGCGAGCCAAGCGGCAGGGGAGTTCGACAATGCGCGGTCATCGGGTACCGCGCGGGCGGACTATATCGCCGCCGCCCGCCGAGCCGCCAAGGCCGCCGCCGAAGAAACTGATCCCAGCCAGGGCACTCCGCCTCCATGGGACAACCGCAAACCCGCCAAGGTGCCTAAGGGAAAAGGTAGCGGCGCAGCCATTTTGCGGCATCGCCGTCCGATCCTGATGGCGGTGGGTGCCGTGCTCCTCACCCTTCTGGCGCTGCCCCTTGCAAAGACCCTCAGCACAAATG
>JAEYTV010000026.1 GCA_023433855.1 Pseudomonadota bacterium
AATCCATCCTGCTGGGTGGTGTTTCGAGGCGGGTGATGGCCACCCGGCTCGGAGAGATAGCCGATCAGCGCAGCAGCGCCAATGCCTCCTCGATGCCGAGGGCCGCAGGCTGGGTGCAGGTGGTGGAGAGATCAATGAAGCGTCCCTCCTCCCCCGACTTCAGGATCGAGGTCATGACGTCCAGGCCATGAAGCGTCCGGTCGATCGAGCAGCGTGCATCCCGACCCTCGATGATCGCCATCGCCATGTCCGCGAGACCGGCCGTGCGGTAGTTTGCGCGCGGCCCCTGCGGACTTTCCTGGTTGGCCTTTCCGAAGGGGTGATCCCAGGCTTCGAGCGGCTGGATATCCTTGTTGCGGCCGCTCGCTTCGACCACGCCGCCGAAGAAGTTGGGGTCGGGCACGAAGATCGACCCTCCGGTGCCGTAAAGCTCCATGTTCGCGTGGCGATGCGACCAGACATCCCAACTCGCAGAGAGCGTGATGGTCGCACCGCTGACGAATTCCAGCAGCGCATGGATCGTCGTCGGCGTCTCGACCGGAATGACCTGCCCCTTCAAAGGCTCGCTGGTGACCGTACGGGTCTTGGTCGCCATCGACGTGAGCGCGCCTACCCGCTTGACGGGTCCGATGAGGTTGATCAGGTTGGCGATGTAATAAGGTCCAAGGTCGAGGATCGGACCGCCGCCGTGCAGGAAGAAGAAGCCCGGGTTCGGATGCCACATCTCCATGCCGGGGCTCATGACGTGGCAGGTGCCGGACGTGATGCGCCCGACTCCGCCCTCGTCTATGTATTTGCGGGCCAGCTGGTGCGATCCGCCGAGGAAAGTGTCGGGGGCGCAGCCGACGGCGAGCCCCTTCTGTTTCGCCAGCGCCTGCAGCGCCTTGCCTTCCTCCAGCGTGATGGCCAGCGGCTTTTCCGAATAGACGTGCTTGCCGGCTTCCAGGATGGCCTTGGAGACGGAAAAATGGGCCGCCGGGATCGTCAGGTTGACGACTACGTCCACCTCGTCATTGGCGAGCAGGTCGGAAATCGACTGCGCCTTGACCCCGTATTCCGCGGCGCGCATCTCGGCGGCCTCTTCATTGAGATCGGCGCAGGCCACCACGTTCAGACCTTTGAAAAGCGGCGCCAGTTTGAAATAGGTGGTGGAAATGTTGCCGCATCCGATGATGCCGACGCCAAGTTCCTTGGGCATGGATGAAACTCCGAAAGCTGCGGGTCAATAGGTCTTGAAGGAGGCGATCGAACGCGTCAGCAGACGGTCCACATCCTTGGGGTTGTCGTGTTCGAGCACGTAGTGCCTGGCGGGCGTCTTGCGGAGCGCCGCCATCAAGGCCTTCCAGTCGACGGTGCCATGGCCGACATCGGCCCAGCCATCCTCATCGGTGTTCTCGCCCGCCGGCGCGATGTCCTTCACATGCACGGCAGTGATGCGGTTGCCGTATTTCTCGATCCAGGCAAACGGATCGGCTCCGCCACGGATAAGCCAGGCGATATCGGCTTCCCAGGCGAGATCCGGCCCGCCCTCGAGGATCTGCTGCTGCGGCGTCGTGCCGTCGGCGAGGATCTTGAACTCGAAATCGTGATTGTGCCAGCCGAAGGTATAACCGGCATCGCGATACCGTTTGCCGACCTCCTGCAGCCGCTCGCCGAAGGCGCGCCAGCCGGCCGCGTCGGTAGGCCGCTGGTCGGGCATCAGATGGGGGCAATAGATCGCCTCTATCCCGAGGCTCCGGGCGATCAGCAGCGCCTGTTCCGGTTCCTTCTCGAGCAGATCGAGACCGAAGTGACCGGTCGGCATCGCCAGCCCGTTCGCGTCCAGGTCATTGCGAAGCCTCTTGAGCGAGAGCTCGTCCATGGTGGCATAGATGCCGCCATATCCCTCCACCTCGGTGTATCCCGCCGCGGCAACCTTTTTCAGGATTTCCGAAAGAGGCGGGAAGTTGCGGGCGCAATAAAGCTGGAAACCGAGCTTGGTCATGGACGTGTCCTCCTGGGGTGAACTCAGCCTGCCGTTTGGCAGGAATGGAGATCGTAGATGCGGAATTGCGGCGGCTCGCTCGTCGGCACCGCCGGCGTGAAGGTGACGCGCCGGTTTTCACCGGCGGCAAGATCGAAGGCATTGTCGGAGTAGCGCCCGGCGGTATCGCTTTCCACCAGGACAAAAAGGGCAAGCCCCTGTGACTCGACCAGCAGATCGTAGGCGCCGTCACCCGCCGGAGACACGAACAGCGTGAGCACCGCCGGCTCCAGATCCAGCGCCTTGTAGGTGCCGTGAACGTAGTGCCCCTCGCCGCCCATCCCGTTGGATGCCGTGAAGCTCCACGCAAGGATCGTGCCCGCCGGGATGTCGCAGACAGGAACGGAGAGCGCGGTCACGGCGGCATCGGGCGTGCAGATGGCTTCGACGCTCCTCAATTCCCTACGCTCGCCGGCCAGAGACAGGAGCGAGAGGTTGATGGTCACCGTGATGTCCGACCGTGTGTCGTTGACCAGAGAGATACGGATCTGCGTGCCGTCATCCGAGGGAATTGCCGCAACTGCGACGGGCTGGAAGAAACGCCGTGCCATGTAGTGGAGGACCTTCCAGCTTCCCCCGTAATCAAGGCTCGACCAGGACGCGACCGGCCAGGTGTCGTTGAGCTGCCAGTAGAGCGTGCCCATGCAGTGTGGTTTCAGAGAACGCCAGTAGTCTACCGCTGTCTTGATCGCCACGCCCTGCTGCACCTGGCTCAGGTAGACGAAATTGGGGAAATCCTTCGGGAAGCGGAAGTTGCGGAACATCGTGCCGGCGATGCGCTCATTGCCGCCGGCATTCTTCTGGTGATGCTCCATCACCGGCGATGCGATGTTCATGTCCTTCGGGTCCGCATAGGTCCGGATGACGGGCAGCGAGGTATAGGACTGGAAGCCGAACTCTGAGCAGAAACGCGGACGCACAGACCGATAGTTGTCGAAGGGTTTGTTCTCGTGCCAGACGGACCAGTAGTGCATGTCACCCGAGCCGTCCGCGTGCCAGGCGTCGCCATAATCGAGATAGCCGGAGGCCGGGCTCGAGGGCCACCAGATCGCGTCGGGGGCCGCCTTCTGCAGCGCCTGCTTGATCGTCCGGTTCAGGCGGTCGTAAGAGACGAGATAGCGGTCGCGGTTCTCGAGCGACTCCTTGAACCAGTTGAGGGCGCCGACGAGTTCGTTGTCGCCGCACCAGACGACGATGCAAGGGTGCGAGATCAGCCGACGGACCTGGTAATCCACCTCTTCGGCAACATCGTCGAGAAAGTCCGGGGTGGAGGGATAGAGGTTGCAGGCGAACTGGAAATCCTGCCAGACCATCAGGCCGAGACGGTCGCAGAGGTCGTAGAACCAGTCGGCCTCGTAAAAGCCGCCGCCCCAGATGCGGATCATGTTCATGTTCGCGTCGACGGCAGAACGAAGCAGATCTTCGGTCTTTTCCGGACTGCTGAGCGAGAACAGCGCGTCGGCGGGAATCCAGTTTGCGCCGCGGCAGAAGATCTCCTGACCGTTGATCCGAAAGGCGAAACGGCTGCCTGCCTCGTCCGGATCGGTGAGGAGTTCTGCTGTCCTCAGCCCGATCTGGCGGGTGACCGTCTCGCAGGGGATCTCGACCCTCAGGGCATAGAGAGGCTGTTCGCCGCTGCCGGCCGGCCACCAGAGGCTCGGATTGTCGATCTCGAACACGTGACGGATGACGGTTTCGCCTGCCCCGGTCGCGCAGTCGAGCCGAACCCGTTCGCCGTCGAGGTCGAAATGCACTGGCACGACACCCGGCTCGGCGGCGTAGAGCGTCAATTCGACGTGCAGGTCGACCTTTCCGGCAAGATGTCTCTGACTGGTGACGACATGTTCGATGCGCGCCGTTTCGAGCCTCTTCAGCGCGATGGTCCCGTAAAGGCCGAGCGGTGCCAGAGCGATGTTCCAGTCCCAGCCGAAATGGCACTGCGGCTTGCGGAGCATGTTGCCGTTGGGAATCGGGCAGTTGGCGGTGGAATAGGGAATGTAGAAAGGTTGCCGGGCCTGCCGGTCCGCCCCAGCTGCGACGCTTGAATGGAAGTGTATCCGGATCGTGTTCTCCCCCGCCTGCAACGCCGCAGAGACATCGGGGCGATAGCGCCTGAAGCAGTTGTCGGCGGAAAGCACGGGAACGTCGTTGATGAAGACGACCGCCACGGTGTCCAGATCGGTGATGTCGAGATACCAGTCGCCGTCGGGATCATCGATGACGAACCGCCGCTCGATGATCCAGTCCTGATGCGCGACCCACTGAACATCGTTCTCGTTGCGCCCGACATAGGGATCCGAAATGATGCCCGCGGTTTTCAGCGCGCTGTGCACGTCTCCCGGGATCGCCATGGAGGCCGTATGCACCCCATCGGCGGACGCCAGCTGCCATGATCCGGAAAGGTCGAGAGCGGGAAAAGCCATTGACAGTCTCAGATGCGGTCTTCGGTCTCGGCATCGAACAGCGATGCCATGCTCATGTCGAAGGCGAGGCGCACCTTGGTCCCGACGGCGTAACGCCGCGCTCCTCCAATCCTCACCGACATGGTGTGGCCAGCGTGTTTCAGCCACAGGAGATTGTCGGCGCCCATCGGCTCTTCGATATCGACCACCGCCTCATGCACTTCGCCGCCCTGGATGTCGCCATCCACCTTGATGTGTTCCGGACGCGCGCCGAGAGTAACCTTGCGGCCGGGCTTCAGCGGCTCGGAGGCATCGTATCCGTCGAGCGCGAAACTGACACCATTCGTACGGAACACCGTCCTGCCGCCCTCTTCCGCCAGTTCGCCGGCGAGGAAATTCATCGACGGGGAACCGATGAAGCCCGCGACGAACTGGTTCCTCGGCCGGTTGTAGATCGTCACCGGGTCGTCGAGCTGCTGGATCACTCCGCTCTTCATGATCGCGATCCGATCCGCCAGCGTCAGCGCCTCGATCTGGTCGTGGGTGACGTAGATCATCGTGTTCCTGAGCGACTGGTGCAACCGCTTCAGCTCAACGCGCAATTCGGAGCGCAGCTTTGCGTCGAGGTTCGAAAGCGGTTCGTCGAACAGGAAGACGTCCACGTCACGTACCAGCGCACGGCCGATCGCCACGCGCTGGCGCTGGCCGCCTGAAAGTTCAGCGGGCTTGCGCTTCAGAAGCGGCTCGATCTGCAGGATCCCCGCAGCACGGGCGACCCGCCTGTCGATCTCTTCCTTCGGGACCTTGGCGACCCTGAGTCCGAAGGAGAGGTTCTTCTCCACGGACATCTGCGGATAGAGCGCATAGGACTGGAAGACCATGCCGATGCCGCGGTCCTTTGGCTCCTCCCAGGTGACATTGCGGCCCTTGATGAAGATTTGCCCGTCGGTCGGTTCAAGCAGCCCGGCGATGCAGTTCAGCAGCGTGGACTTGCCGCAGCCGGAGGAGCCGAGCAGGACAAGGAATTCGCCATCGCGAATGTCGAGATTGAGGGTTTCGAGGACCTTCACGGAACCGAAGGAGAGCGACAGATCCCGAATGGAAACGCTGTTCTGCTTGTTGATGGACACAGTGTCATGCATCGGGCTTATCCTTTGACTGCGCCGGCGGCGATGCCGCGAACGAAAAGCCGGCCGGAAACGAAATAGACGATCAGGGGAACTGCACCCGTCAGCAGCGTCGCAGCCATGTTGACGTTATACTCCTTCACCCCCTGCACGGAGTTGACGATGTTGTTGAGCTGGACTGTCATCGGGTAGACATCGGGCCTGGTGAACACGACGCCGAACAGGAAGTCGTTCCAGATGCCGGTGACCTGCAGGATCATGGCGACGACAAAGATCGGCAGCGCCATAGGCAGCATGATGCGGAAATAGATCTGCCAGAAGCCAGCACCGTCGATTCTCGCTGCCTTGAAAAGCTCAACCGGCAAGGAGGCGAAGTAGTTGCGGAACAGCAGTGTCAGGATCGGCATGCCGAAGATCGTATGGACGATCACCAGACCCGTGAGCGTGCCGTAGACGCCGATCTCGCGAAGCGCGATGACAACCGGATAGAGCATCACCTGATAGGGAATGAAGGCACCGATGATCAGGATCGAGAAGAACAGCTCGGATCCCTTGAAGCGCCAGTTGGCGAGCGCGTAACCGCTGACGGAAGCAACCTCGATCGACACCACGACGGACGGGATCAGGATGCGCACCGAATTCCAGAAGCCACGCGAAAGGCCATCGCAGTTGAGGCCCGTGCAGGCCTCCCCCCAGGCCTTCACCCATGGCTCGAAGGTGATCTCCATGGGCGGCGAAAAGATGTTGCCCAGGCGCACTTCGGGCATGCCCTTGAGCGACGTGACCACCATCACATACAGCGGCAGCAGGTAATAGAGCGCGGCAACGAGCAGCGTGCCATAGAGCATGATATTGCGGGCAGACAGCGTGCGCCGCGGCTTCCTGCCGCGCGGGCCGGTTGCCACGTGATCGGAAACCGCATCGAAGCCGGCCGCAGTGGTGTTGAGGGTCGAGATGTTAGCCACGCTTTTTCCCTCCGAACTCGAGATAGGCCCACGGAATGATGATGATCGCCACGGTCAGCAGCATCATCGTCGACGCGGCGAAACCCTGGCCGAGATTCTGGGCCTGGAACATATAGTCGTAGACGTATTTGGCCGGCACTTCCGAGGCATTGCCCGGCCCCCCGCTCGTCTGGGCCACCACGAGGTCATAGACCTTGACGATGCCGCTCGCGATGATCACCAGCGTCGTAACGAATACCGGCCGCATCATCGGAATGACGATGAAGAGGTAGGTGCGCCACATCGGGATGCCGTCGACCCGGGCCGCCTTCCAGATGTCCTCGTCGATGCCGCGCAGGCCGGCCAGCATCAGGCACATGACGAGCCCGGTGCCCTGCCAGAGACCGGCGATCAGGATGCCGTAGATGACGATGTCGGGATTGTAGAGCGGGTCGAAGGTGAAGCTTTCCCATCCCAGAGAGCGGACGATCCCCTGGATGCCGAATTCGGGATTGAGGATCCACTGCCACACAAGCCCGGTGACGATGAACGACAGCGCGAACGGATAAAGGAAGATCGTGCGGAACGCGTTCTCGAAACGGATTTTCTGGTCCATCAGCGCGGCCAGCACGAAGCCGATCACCATGCTGAAGATCAGCGACAGGATTCCGTAGACGGCAAGGTTCTGGATCGAGATGATCCAGCGCGACGAGGCCCACAGCCGCTCGAACTGGTCAAAGCCGACAAAGGTCGCGCGGGGCAGCAGCTTGGAGTTGGTGAAGGAATAGACGACGGTCCAGACGGAGCCTCCGAGAAAGATCCCGAGCGCGATCAGGATCATCGGGATGGAGGCAATCTTGGCGGTCAGATTGCGGAAAAGCTGGTTGGGGCGCTTGGCGTGCGCGTGAGCTGTCATGTCTCGATTCTCCTCGAACGGGGCGCATGCGTCGCGCGAGCCGCCGCAGGAAGCGGCCGGCGCAACCGGCTGCAACGCCTGTTCCAACGGCCGACGCCCCGAGGGACGCCGGCCGACCGCGGTCGCTTGGGATCAATC
>JAEYTV010000038.1 GCA_023433855.1 Pseudomonadota bacterium
GAAGGCACCTGGCAACAGAAGCCTTCACCTTCTCCCCTCAGTCGAATAATATGACCTTGAATCGGACGCACGAGTGGGGCTTTCCCGCGCGGGGCCGGCATGGCATAACGCGTCCAGTTGAAAGACGGAAATATTGGAAAGACAGGACCGTATGGCGCAGGATCACATCCGTTACGACATTCTCGCGCAGGACGCGCTGCGCGGCGTCATCCGCAAGGTTTTGTCTGAGGTGTCAGCCACCGGCCGCCTCCCGGGTGATCATCATTTCTTCATCACCTTTCTCACCGGTGCGCCGGGCGTCCGGATATCTCAGCACCTGAAGGCGAAATACCCCGAGCAGATGACGATCGTGGTTCAGCATCAGTTCTGGGACCTCAAGGTTAACGAAACGCAGTTCGAGATCGGCCTCTCCTTCTCCGACACCCCCGAACGGCTGGTCATCCCCTTCAACGCCATTCGCGGTTTCTACGACCCGTCCGTCAATTTCGAACTCGAGTTCGAGGTGCCGCTCGCGGATGAAGAAGAGGATTCCTTGGCAGAAATCACTGCCATTCCCGTCGAACCCGTCGCCAAACCGGCCGAAGCCGAGACGCGTGTTCTGACAGACGAAGAGAAGAAGCCGGGCTCGGTTGTCTCTCTCGACTCGTTCCGCAAGAAGCAATAGCGGACGCGAAGTTCATGAGCGCCAAGATCATCAATCTACGTCAGGTCCGCAAAGGTAGGACGCGGCTTGAAAGGGAAAGGGAGGCTGAGCAGAACCGCATCACGTTCGGCCGGACAAAGGCTGAGAAATCGCTGACGAGCGCGCGGAACGAAGCCGCGCAAAAGACGCTTGATCAGGGACGGCTGCAACGGCCGGTATCAGGCCAATCCGATGAATGAGCCGTGAAGGCACAATCTTAACGCCGAGTTAACCGATCCGCACTACCAACGCTTGACGGCAGGTCTGCCGCGGTTTGTATAACCCCGATCCTGTTCCCGAAAGTGCCGGAGGTTTCGTGATCCGCAAACATTCCGCGACTCTTCATGGCCATCGCACCAGTTTCTCCCTTGAAGACGAGTTCTGGCTTGAACTCAAGGGCATCGCTGCCGAGCGAAACATCAGCCTGGCCGGCCTCATCGCAGAGATCGATGATCAACGCTCCACGCAAAGCAATCTGTCGTCCGCGTTGAGGGTCCACGTGCTGCAATCGCTCAAAGCCGGATCAGCATCAGCCCCGTCCAAGCGGAAATAGCCGCAAGCTCCAGATCCAGTTCAGGGCTGGACCCCCGGCAGCGTTGTTGGCGGTTCCACCGATGGCACCACCGGCAAGTCCGGCTGCAGGACCTCGTCTGTCGGCGGAAGAACGAAGGGTCGGGGTCCCGCGCTTCGCGATCGTTCGGCTTCGTCATTGACGCGCGCTGCGGCCTCAGCCGCCTGCCTCTGCCGCTCGGCCGCCAAAGCTTCGCGACGCGCCCGCTCTTCGGCCTCCGTCTTCTCGCGCAGGGCTTTCCTTTCCGAGGCTCGGTGCGCGTAAAGTGCCGCCTCCCGCCTCAGGCGCTGCTTCTCCATCACGCTTGCCTGGAGAGCCTCAACCCGACGCCTTTCCTGCTCAAAGGCGCGTTGTGACAGGAAATTGGTCATGGCACCGATGTCGGTGGCTTGCCGGGGCTCTGAGAGCTTGCCCGAGAAGCCGAGCCGGACGGTTGGGTCGCCGCCGGGCGGCCCCTCTTCTCCGGCATCGTAGGTGATCGCCAGATCGGCAGTCATGCGGTCGTCGATGCTGCTGAAACGCCCCTCGCCCGAGAGCTTCGTGCTCCCCACCGCCGCAGCGATATTCTGGGCGCGCGCCTCGCCGGCGGTGATCGTCAACGGGATGGTCAGGTCGCCTATTTCTGCGATCCCCTCGTGCAGGAGGGCAGTCACCAGCGGGAACACCGCCTCCTCCGTGACGTCACCTTCGAGCTGGTCCACCTCGGCCATCAGCGGCGTCAACGCATGAAGATTGAGACCGTCTATCACGAGCCCTTTCACCCGCAGCTCGGCCGACCCACTTGCACCCGCCAGCAGCTCACGCATGTTCGTGCCGGTTGACTCGACGGAAGCATCGAGCGCCAGGCGGCCCGTCGCTACGGGCCGCTCATCATGCTGCCAGACAAGTTGCGACAGATCCGCATCTCGCGCATCGAGACGCAGCTGCAGAAGGCCGGTGCCGTCGCCATTCGACATCATCAGCCGGCCTGCAACCTTGCCGTCACGCCATTTACCTGACCCGTTCTCAACGACGATGCCGCCGCCTCGGTGGGTGACGGTCGCCGAGAAATCGGTGATCTCGCCAAGCTGGCCCGCGCGGAATTTCCCGGCGTGCAGGTCAACTGCCAGGTCGAGATTGCTGAAGATGGGCGGAGCGAAGGGCACCGATGACAGCGCGCCGGTTTCCGGCGTCTCCCACCGCCCGAACACCGCTTCGGCAAGCCAGTCGAGATCGACGGTATCGACCCTGAACGATCCGGCAGCTGGCAACCCGGGAGCGCTCCTGTCGAAGGTAAGATCTCCCGCGAAGTTGTTGCCTGCCGCCGTCGCTGAGAGACCCAGGAGTTTGATCTCACCAGCGGTCATCGAAACATCGGCGCCAAGCCTGACCGGCAGGCCGGTCCCGAATTGCGGCATGCCGATTCCGTTCATCAGGAGGTAAGGCTCCAGATCATCGCTCCGCAACGTCAGGTGGCCCGTACCCTGGCCGAAGCTCTGTTCCCCGATATTCACGTTACCGCTCAGGGAGAACGAGGTCTTTCCGGTGTCGAACACGATTGCCGTCTCGGCGATTCCCTCGGAGATCCGGGGGACGGAAACGGTGAGGCGGCCTGCGCCATCGCCCTCGAAAGGCAAGGGATCCAGGCCTGCCTGCCCAAGCAGTATCCTCGAATCCGGATTTCCCATGGCCAGTTCGAACTTCATCTCGTCTTTGCCCGTCAGGTCGAACAGGCGCGGCAGTTGCAGGTCGGCCTCAACGGTGCTGCCGTTCGAACTGCCTTGGACGGCGATCTCAAGGCCCGCCGTGTCACCGCCGATTTCCAGGTTGGCGGTGAGCTCCGTATTGGCGAACCACGAACCATTGCTGGCGAGCCGTTCGAGCGCGGGATGTCGAGGGAGGCGCTCGCGCAGCATTGCGAAGAATCCGGATGGATCGCCTGAACGCAGGCGCAAGGTCGCCGTGCCCGCATAGGAAAGCAGGGAGCCCTCCACCTTTCCGCTCGCCGAGAGGCTCGCGCCGTTGATGTCGCCAATCGTCAGCCTCTCCAGCGACAGCACGCCCCCTGCCGTCGTGAATGTGGTATCGACCCGGTCCGCTGCGACTCCGAAGGCCGTGAGCCTATCCGCCTTCAGCGTCGCGGCGACCTGATGATCCAGCACGTCGTCTCCCGCATCATCGCCTGTCATGAGGGAGGCCAGCGCCCGCATTGCGTCGATATCGATCTCGTTGCCCGCCAGGTTGACGGATAGTTTCGGCCTCTCCCCCTGCAGTGACTGGCGCTCCACACGGCCCTTGAGGATCGCCGCGCCCATTGCGACTTCGAAATCATCGAAGCGCTGGAGATCTGGCGTGAGATTCACCTTGGCCGAGAAGCCTGCCGTGCCGAGCTGGCGAATCTCCGGCGCCACCTGACCCGACAGCCAATCCGCCAGTCCCGAAGGCTGGCTTGACGCCACAAGCATATCCCCGACGAAGGAAACACGGTCCTTAAGGACAAGATTGCCGTTAGCCTCCAGTCGGGTGCGTCCGGGAAGCGTCGCCACGACATTGTCGACCGCCCAGCCCCTGCCCGCTGGCCGGACATCGAGCTTGACGTCCCGGATCGTGGTGTCATTGGCGACGATCGCCGGAAGCCGCAAGCTCGCGCGGCCCGGCACCTGCGGAATCGGGATGGAAGCGACCATCTGGATGAAGTTGTCGATGCGGCGCCTTGCCGAGGCGAGCGGGTCGCGGCCCGTTTTCGCGCTGGTGCCCTCTCCCATCTGATTGACATCGATCTGCTGCCCGTCAGCTGTCAGAAGAAACTCCGGATGCTGCCCCGTGTCCAATGTTCCTTCACCCGTCACCACATAAGGGTTATCGGGCGCGCCGATCTCCACTCGATATTGCGGGATACGGATGCGATCGTTTGTCAGCTCAAACTGCCCCTTCACCCGGGGACCGGGGGTCGGAGCTTCCACAGGTTCGCTTTCGTCTTCCTCCTGCAGCGTCTCAAGCGCGAACTCGCCGGCATAGGACGGCTTGTTGTCAGCCAGCGTAACCGCGCCGTCGAGGTTGAGCGCGACGGGATAACGATCGGGCCAAAGCCGCAGGCGCAACGGCATCCGACTGGTCTCAGCCTCCGCCGCTCCGCTCGACAGGGCAAACCGGGCCTTGTAACCGTCAAGAGTAGCGTTGCCCTCGCCCCGCCAGGGCCCCTGAAGCGAATCGGCTGAAAACTCTCCGGAAAGACCGGCGAGACGTCGCGAGCGTCCGGATTGCTCATCGACGAAGTCGATCACGCCATCGCTGACATGCACATCTTCTATGACCACGTGCCGCGCGGCGATGCCGGCACGGCTCCCGCGCATCCAGTCGAGCGTCCCATCCCGCAGAACCCGAACACGGGCACGCGGCTCCTCTATGCGCATGTCAAAGATGCGGACTTCGCCGGATAAGAACGGTGCGAGTTCCATATCCATGGAGAAACGTGCCACCTGAACCTGCGGCTGTCCATCGGTATCGGAGCCAACCCTGACATCGTGCAGGGTAACCGACGGAAAGGGCAGGATGCGCGCATCAACTGCCCCGTGGACCGAAACCTTCTTTCCGAGCGCACGGCTTGCCTGCTCCTCGAATCCCACTCGGAAATTCGACCAGTCGACAAAAAGTGGAGCGACGAGCGCCGCAAACAACGCCACGACGACCAAACCACCCAGGGCCAACAGAATACGTCCAACCACCGCAGCTCTCCTTGCTACAAGGGTAAGTCCGCTGCGGCGGCAGACAAGTCAACCCTGTGTGACAGCCTCATTCCATGCTCCTGAAAAGCTTGCCCGGATTGAATATGTTATCTGGATCAAGGCTTTCCTTGATCGTCCTCATGAAATCCACTGCGTCTCCCAGCTCTTCCCTGAGGAAGGCCATCTTTCCTTGACCAATTCCGTGCTCGCCCGTGCAAGTCCCGTCCATGTCAAGTGCCCGGCGATTGAGCCGCCCGATGAAGGCCTCGACCTTCGCGACGGAGGCGTCGTGTTTGCCGTCAAACAGGACCAGGACGTGGAAATTGCCGTCCCCGGCGTGACCCACGATTGGCGCGAGCAGTCCCTGTTCCGCGATGTCGGCCTGGGTTTGGACTACACATTCCGCAAGCCGCGAGATCGGAACACAGACGTCGGTCGAGAGCCCGTCCAGATCAGGTGCAAGAGCCCGGCTCGCCCAGTAGG
>JAEYTV010000155.1 GCA_023433855.1 Pseudomonadota bacterium
GTCCAGTACTATGGCACGATCAACACGACTGCCATCCATGCAACGGACGCGCAGTGGAGAGATATCGGCGGCGGCGTTTACCAGAAGGGCGACACCACCGGTGTCTTCGCCACCGGTACAAGCGGCACTTACCTGATCAAGGTCGGCGGCGCTTACGTTGATGCGGTTTACACGACCAAGGGTTATAACTTCTCGGCCGGTGCCACGTCGACCGCAGGCGTAACCTACTCTGCCGGTGTTTCCGTCGCAGAACTTGATATCACCAAGCTTGATGACTATCGCGCCACCTCAGGCACCAAGTCGATCGGCATTGGCAGCAAGGCCAGCGACAACGACGTGATGGGTGCACTGACCTCGTTCGTCGACGGACAGCTGGAGAAGATGACGAGCGCGGCCGCAAAGCTCGGTGCCGTCTCAAGTCGCGTTCAGATGATGGAAGACTTTGTCTCCAAGCTATCCGATTCGATCGACAGCGGTGTAGGACGTCTGGTCGATGCGGAGATGAACGAGGAGTCAACAAAGCTGAAGGCTCTGCAGACCCAGCAGCAACTTGCCATCCAGTCTCTTTCGATCGCAAACTCCGAGGGTCAGAACATCCTCTCGCTGTTCCGATAAAGAGAAACGGCGACCAATCAGTCAAAACGGATCGCGCTCCTTCGGGGGCGCGATTTTTTTTGCCTGGCCGTTAGCCGCTGAGGAGACGCGCTGTGCCTACCCGGACTTCTCGGAGAGCCCCTCCAGATGATCGCGCCCGACAGGGGACGAGCCCTCGGGGGGGGCGGGAGTCAGGTGATGCTGGCCAAACTCCGGACTGTCGACTGAGCACCGGCGTCGTAGTCACTGGGGAGCGGCAAGTCGGTAGCGGCCGTAGACCGCATGTTGCCGACATCGTTCCCGGGCCTCGTCGTCTGTGTGATGCCGCTGGGTGTCGTGCCGCATGCGAACCGCTCAAGGCGAGGGAGTTATCATTAAAGAAGATTGCGCAGAACAAGATCGCCCGTGAGATCCCGGGATAGGCCATTGGCCCCACCTGGCGTGTCAGAGACTAACCCGCCCACCGAGCATTATGTCGCCGGAAGCGCTGTGGCCTGCCGCTATCATTTTATTTACCGAGGTGAAGATCGGTTTAACCTTTGTTAACCATTCGTCGCTTAACTGTGCTCATCGAAACGAAGGGTTAACCAAGACGAAAAAGAGGTTAACAGGCATCAAGCCGAGCCATCGTCACCGGTGAGAATCCGGAATGTCCCTTTCATCTAGCCAATCAAGGGGCACTAGAATGACCAGCATCTTGACAAACATCGCAGCCATGGCTGCCCTTCAAACACTTCGCGCTGTTGGGTCCGAGATGGAAGACGCCCAAAAGCGTGTATCCACTGGGTTAAGGGTGGGCACCGCGTCCGACAACGCCGCCTACTGGTCGATCGCAACCACTATGCGTTCCGACAACAATGCGCTGTCCGCCGTGCAGGACGCTCTGGGCCTGGGGGCAGCCAAGGTTGACACGGCCTATGCCGCCATGGAAACCGTCGTTGACGTCGTTAAGGAAATAAAGAGCAAGCTGGTGGCCGCCACCGAAGCCGGCGTGGACAAGGCAAAGATCCAGGAAGAGCTTTCGCAGCTTCAGGACCAACTCAAGAGCATTGCCTCGTCTGCCTCGTTCTCAGGCGAGAACTGGTTGCAAGCTGATGTCGGCGGCGCATCGAACGCCAGTACCGGCGTGATCTATGCCCGAGACGCAGTTACCAAACAGGTCGTGTCATCCTTTATTCGCGACGCTGATGGTAACATTGCGGTCCAGACCGTGGATATTGTCTTAGATGAGGCAACTGTCCTGTTCGACCTGTCTGGAGGCGATGCGGGCCTTCTGGACAGAAATACTCTCAACGGCTTCCGTGCGATCGACTATAACGACGGCACCACCAATTCCGTACAATATTTCGGAAAGATAAACTCCACCGCGTATTACGATACTGCGGCGCAGTGGAGAGACATTGGCGGAGGAGTTTATCAGAAGGGGAACACAAACGGGGTCTTCACAACTGGAGCAAGCGGGACGTACCTGATCAAGGTCGGCGGTGCTTATATCGATGCCGTCTACACCACGAACGGCTACAATTTCTCTGCCGGAGCCACTGCGACCGCCGGTATCAAATACACCCAGAATGTTTCCATAGCGGAACTCGATATCACCAAGCTCGACTCATACCGTGACTCCAATGGCAAGGATTACATGGGCATGGGGACCAAGGCGACAGATGCCGACATCATGGGTGCGCTTCTCTCCTTTGTGGATACCCAGCTCGAAGGGCTGATAAGCTCTACCGCCAAGCTCGGCTCTATCGCGATGCGTATCAGTATGCAGGAGGACTTCGTTTCGAAGCTGACTGATTCGATCGACAGCGGCATCGGCCGGCTGGTAGACGCCGACATGAACGAGGAATCGACAAGGCTGAAGGCCCTGCAGACCCAGCAGCAGCTTGCGATCCAGTCGCTCTCGATCGCCAACACGAATTCCGAGAATATTCTGTCGCTCTTCCGTCAGTAAGTGGCGCTCCAGGCTAGGAGCGGCTTCGTCCCGCTCTGACACGGCAGCAGCAATATTCAGGAAAGAAAACCGCGTCTCGCCAGAGGCGCGGTTTTTCGTTTTGGCCGCGGGGCTTGCGCGAGGCCTGCCGCGCCATCGCTTCGAGAGGATAAGACCGGATTAACCGCTTGCCATGTCCCCGGCGGCTTTGATAACTGTCGCGTTAACGATTTGTTAAGACGACAGGCCGCCTGGCATCTACGATGCGTGAAGGCGGCGCGCATGATGCCCTCTGGTCGTTTCCGGTTGCTACCCGGAATTTCTCAGAACTTGACCGAGGCAGGGCCAATGACCAGCATTCTTACCAACACGGCCGCCATGGCTGCTCTGCAGACCTTGCGGATGATCGACCGAAACATGGAAACGACCCAAGGGCGCGTCTCGTCCGGGATGCGTGTCCAGACGGCGGCGGACAATGCTGCGTACTGGTCGATTGCCACGACAATGCGCTCCGATAATCATGCGCTCTCGACCATTCAGGACGCACTCGGCCTCGGCGCCGCGAAAGTCGATACTGCCTATACCGCCATGGAAAGTGCGATCGACACGGTCATGGAGATCAAGTCCAAGATCGTCGCGGCCTATGGAGTGGGCGCCAATCGCAACAAGATCCAGGAGGAGATTGCCCAGCTTCAGGAGCAACTGAAGAGCATCGCCGATTCGGCAACCTTCTCCGGCGAGAACTGGCTGCAGGATTATGTTAGCGACGGCGGAACAAACGCCGAAGAGCGCCCGGTCGTAAAACAGGTCGTCGCCTCGTTTACCCGCACCGCGTCCGGAGAGGTGGCCGTCAAGACGGTGGACTACACTCTTGATTCCAGTACCGTGCTTTTCGACCTTAACGGCGGAAACGTCGGTATTCTCGATTCATCCGTGAGATTTGTCGCTGAGAACGAGGCGGCCGTAACGGTGACGACGAAAGACGGGACACTGCCGGCAGTCGATACGGATTACGCCATCGCCTATCTGACGGAAAGCCAACTCGCCGCGATCGGTACCGATGCGAACACGGCCGATGCGCGGATCTACGAGGTTGGCGGCGACAGCTATATGAAGGTCGGCGAAGGTCGATGGGTACCTGTCACGACAACCGACCCCTCGCCGGTCACGACGCCGGTGCATGAGCAGGGGACGACGAAATACTACTTCGTCGTCTCGGCGGCAAACAACCTTGATAGCCGCAAGCTTGGTATGTCAGTCACCACACTCGACATCGATAGGCTGGATGAATTCGCCGGGAAAATGAACGCAATGGTTGCGGGCTCCGCACCTGACAACGATGCCGTTCTCGATATGATGGAACGGTTCCTGGACAAACAGCTTCTCGCAATGACAAGTGCGGCCTCCAGCCTTGGCTCGATCCAGAAGCGCATCGACCTGCAGGAAAGTTTCGTCGCATCCCTGACCGACGTGATCGACAAGGGTGTAGGACGACTGGTTGATGCCGACATGAACGAAGAATCGACCCGTTTGAAGGCGCTGCAGACACAGCAACAGCTCGGAATCCAGTCGCTGCAGATCGCCAACACCAGTGCCGAGAACATCCTGCAACTGTTCCGCCAGTAAGGGGGAACGGATTGAGGCTGCTCAGCAGAGAGATCGGCCTGCCCGGGGCCTGTTAGTTGGAAGGCAGGGTTTCGCCACGTACGGGCGCACCTTCATCCTCGCGCAAGTTTGACTTTCTAGGGTTGGGCAGGAGACGGCCAATTCAGTGATTGCGCCGCAGACCGACAATGGAAAAACCTTTTCGGGATTGAAGCGATGGTTGCGACGGCGGATTTTCGCTGTTGGGGTGGGATGAACTGCCCTCGGAACGGTTCGGCGAAGCAGGGGAATGCAGCATGAGTGCGTCACTTGCCCGGTACCTCAAGGATTTCAGTGAACCAGAAATCGTGCCGTTGCCGCTCGAGGACATGCCGACGGCCTCGAATTGGGAGGAACCGGTCGCCGCGCCTCCGATTGCTGAACCTGTCGATGTGGAAGCCGAGTGCGCGCGGGCCTACAATCAGGGCCACGAGGCAGCATCTGAGGAGCTTCATAGGCAGTTTGCGGACGAACGGCAGATGCTTGCAGCGGCGCACGCACAGGAAGTCGCAGCGCTTCGCAACCAATATGAAGCCGAAGCAGCCGAGTTGATTGCTGCCCGTTTCCGGGAGGTCGCGAGCCTCGTCGCACAAACCGTAAGCGACCAGACGGCGCAGATTCTGGCTCCGCTGCTCGATGAGGCAATCACGGCAAAGGCCGTGTCCGACATGGCCGACCTCGTCCAAGACGCCGTGATGGAGGGGGACGTCGGTACGCTGAAGGTCTGCGGCCCGCTGCATATGTTCGAGCAACTCAGGGAAAGGCTCAAAACGTCCGGCGCGCTGCTGCGCCATATCGAAGCCTCGGATCTCGACCTGGCGGTTGATATTGGTGAAACGGCACTGGTAACCCGCATGTCGGCGTGGTCGGCGAGCCTGAAGAAAGTACTGGCATGAGCGACAGCGGGAACCATCATCACGGCAAGAACGAAGTCGTCATCATCAAGCGTCACGGCGGCGGCCATGACGACGGTCACCACGGCGGTGCCTGGAAGATAGCATATGCCGACTTCATGACTGCGATGATGGCGTTCTTTCTCGTGATGTGGCTCGTAAACGCTGCCTATGAGGAAACCAAGGCCTCCATGGCAAGCTACTTCAATCCGATCAAGCTCTCCGATGAAACACCTGCCGAGAAGGGGTTGAAGAAGCCCGTCGATGCGGCCGAAGGACAGGAGGCGGGAGAACGTTCGCGCGTCAAGGCGGATGCGGATGTGCAAGGTTCCGCTGCCGCCAGCGGCGAGGATATGACTTCGACTTCCGGTGACGAAGCGAACTACTCCGAAGCGGACTTTTTCGAGAACCCTTATTCAGTGTTGGCCGAGATCGCGCAGGAAGTGGGGCAGCAGGCCAATGTCAGCGCCAAGGGGGAGGGTGGAGCAAGTGATTCCGGCCCAGCAACCGGGGCCAATGGTGGAGAAGCATACCGGGATCCCTTCGACCCGGACTTCTGGACCAGCCAGATGCAGATGCCGCGTGCCGAGAGCTCCGATCCTTCTGTTCAGGCCGCGATCGCGAAAGAGCCATCCACCACCATGGAGAGGGACACGCCGCCAGTAACGTCCTCTCCGCTGGAAAATACGGAAGCGGATGTCGCGGTCGCTGTCGCTTCGGCAACGGGACCGGATGCCAATGAACTGAACAAGGCGGAAGTCTCTCCTTCCGCGGCCGGGTCCGACAAAAACAGCGGGGTCGAAAAAGCCGCCGCGGAAGAACTGCGCAAGGAGATCATCCAACAGATTTCCGGCGTCGCCGGCAAGTTGGCCGAAGGCCTCATCGTAACTCCTGCGGAAGGAGGGCTGCTGGTCACGATCTCCGATCAGACCGAGGATCCCATGTTCAACATAGGCTCTGCAGTGCCGCGGAGGGAGATGGTACTTGCGATGGAGAAGATCGCCCAGATCCTCAAGGAGCGCGAGGGCAGCGTGGTCTTGCGAGGCCATACGGACGGACGGCAGTTCAAGGGCGAGCAGAACGACAACTGGCGCCTCTCCATGGCCCGCGCGCACAGCGCTTATCACATGCTTGTGCATGGGGGGCTGGCAGAAGGCCGCGTAAAGCAGGTGTCCGGCTTCGCGGACCGGCGGCTGCAGGCTCCCGACGATCCTTTTGCCGCCGCCAATCGGCGAATCGAGATCCTGCTCCAGTCGGATGAGGGGTGACGATGGCCTTGGCCGGCATCAGATCCCTATTGTTGGCCGGCCTCATGGTCGGGGCCTCGCCTGCCTGTCCCGCGCTCGCTCAGGACCCGGGCGAGCTCGCGCCGTACGTGATGCTCCGCTCGCTGCAATTCGTGCAGGACTCGGTCGTCCTGGGCGACCACTCGGCGTCGGAGATGCAAAGGTTCATGCTGGAGAAGATCGACCGACGGCTGAGGTCGGCCGAGGCTTCGATTTTCCACGATCCTCGCAATGTCGATGCCGCACTGATGTACGTGATGAGCGGAGGTAACCCGGCAACCCTGGAATATCTTGCGTCGCGCGACATCGAAGGCAATTTCGACAACCGGGTCGCGGTGGCGATGAGGAAATACCTCAGCGGCAAGGGCACCCTGGTTGCCAAAAGCCTCGGTGAAATGGCCACGGAGTACCGGAACGAGAAAATCGGTCCCTACCTATCGCTGATCAGCGGCAATGTGTTGGTTGCCACGGATCCGAAAGAAGCTCTGAGGTTCTACGACTGGGCCCGGTTGACGGCGCCCGGAACGATTATCGAGGAAGCCGCGCTGCGGCGTTCCGTGGCGATCTCCGTGGACGCGAGTATGGTTGAAGGCGCGCTGTCCTACGCCACGAAATACGCTCGCCGTTTCATACATTCCCCCTATGCAAGCCAGTTCGCGGACTTCTTTGTGCAACTGGTCGTTGGGCATTTCGGCGAGATCTCGGAAGCCGACATTGCCGACACGCTTGACTTCATGGACCTCGATCGAAGGCGCGAGATCTTCCTTCGCATTGCCCGGGCCGCGGCCATCGCAGGCAAGCACGATCTCACCCGGTTTGCGGCGATGGAAGCCGAAGCCCTTGCGGGGAACCCGGGGCCCGAAGCTCTGGCGCGCCTGTACCGAGGTTTTGCCGGTATCCCGACGTCAGACATCGGCTCTGCGCTGCAGGCCATCGCCGACGTTTCCGACGATACACTGACGCCACGAGACAGGGCCTTGCGCGAGGCTGCAAAAGCGATCGCTGAAGAGGTGGTTAAGCCTCCGACGCGCGAAAGCTTCGCGCAAGAAGAAGCAGTCAGGTTGAACAACATCG
>JAEYTV010000082.1 GCA_023433855.1 Pseudomonadota bacterium
CGCCAGGACCATCGCAGGCGGTATCATGGCGGACGAAACCACTACTCTCTATGACGCAATCGGCGGCGACCCGACGGTCCGCTCCCTGGTCAGGCGTTTCTATGAGTTGATGGACACGTTGCCGGAAGCCTCCCATTGCCGCGCGATCCACCCGGAGAACCTGCAAGGGAGCGAAGCCAAGCTCTACGACTATCTCACCGGCTATCTCGGCGGGCCACCCGTCTATGTGCAGAAACACGGGCATCCGCGCCTTCGCGCCCGCCATCTCGGAGCCGGGATCGGGCCGCGCGAACGTGATGAATGGATCTTGTGCTTCCGGCGCGCAATGGACGAGACGATCGCGGACCCCCGGCTGCGCGAGATCATCTGGCCACCCGTTGAGCGGCTGGCATTCCACATGCAGAACAAGGAATAATCTCTTGGGAAGACTCGCTATTCTGCAGCCGTTGATTCTGTTTGCGAGCGGCCTGCTGGGGGCTTCCGGGGTTGCATTGGCGGCAGCAGCAAGCCACGGCGGAGAAACACATCTGCTTGGTTCCGCGTCCACGATGTGCCTTGCGCACGCGCCGGCGCTTGCCGCACTTGCCCTCGGCTACAGGATCTTCCCCACCGCCATCATTTCCGCGCTTGTTCTCGGGACTGGGACCGTCCTCTTCGCCGGCGACCTCCTGTCCCGGCATTTCCTCGCAGACCGCCTGTTTCCGCTGGCCGCCCCGACAGGCGGAATGTTGATGATAGCCGGCTGGCTCCTCGTGGCAGCCGGCGCGTTCTTTACGTTGAAGCGCGCCGGTCGCGATTCTGTCAGCTAGCCAACGCCGCAGCCTGCCGCGTGATGCTTACCTACATCCCGCGCGACGAGCGACATCTTCCAAATGGCAGGACCACGCCAGGGAGGCCTTCTGAACGACCCGTCGTTTGGGGGGCACTCCGATCGGGCGCGTATGCCACCACATTCGTCATGTCGACGGCGCGATCGGCATGTTGCGCTAGCAAGGTGTACAGTTCCGGTACCATCCCCTCGCCATTTTGATCGGCGAGCTTGTGCAGTCCGATCAACAGGCTGGCGTCAGGGCGTTCTTCTCTCATCATGACGTTCCTTCATTGTCTGCAGCGCTCGCTCCAGACTTGATTTCGATCCGTTCCTCAGCGGCACGAAAGCGACGCCGAACTTCTTGCAGCCAGTCTTCACCCGCAGGCACGCATCGTGGCTGATACAGTCGATCGGGCAGAAGACGCAGTCGACCGATGGCAACACCGTATCGATGCGGGAAACCGCTTCTCGCAGCCCTCCGTCATGATGGATGAGTTCCGCGCCGTGCCGGCTCGCAATCTGACGCAGATGCGCAACCTGGCAGTCCCGCCCTCCCACGTAGAGGAAACTCCGCACATCGATGGATCCATTGGCCGGACCGGTCCCCTGGCTCCCGCGGGACTGCTCATCGGCGCGGCCTGAATTCTTCCGCTTCTTGCCCTTTGTCATGGTGCTCCCGTTTGACTGACTCTGACCGGGCGAAACCCCTCGATGACGGGCACCCTAATAAACTTGATTTCGACGGGCAAGATTAAAGTTGAGCAATCCAGTCATGTTTCACGCAAAAGCCCAAACGTTTACCGTTTGATAAATTTTTCCACTGTGGTAGCCTTCGTCCATAGTTGTCCATGAATCCATAAAAGAGGGAACAAAGATGGATCGACTGGGAAATGGTGTTGAGGCTGGGCGCCTCACGCCCGCGGAATACGAGTCCAATTTTTCCGACCTTCATCCTCGCCTCGACAAACACGAGGCCCTGGTCGCTGCCGACAGGTGTTATTTCTGCTACGACGCGCCGTGCATGACGGCCTGTCCCACCGCGATCGACATCCCGTTGTTCATCCGTCAGATATCAACCGGCAATCCGCTCGGATCGGCCAAGACGATCTTCGACCAGAACATTCTGGGTGGCATGTGCGCGCGGGTCTGTCCCACCGAAACGCTCTGCGAGCAGGCCTGCGTGCGCAACACGGCCGAGGACCGACCCGTCGAGATCGGCAAGTTGCAGCGTTACGCAACCGACATCGCCATGGAGCAGGAACACCAGTTCTATTGCCGCAAGGCGCCGAGCGGCAACAGTGTTGCGATCGTTGGTGCAGGCCCGGCGGGCCTCGCCGCGGCACACAGGCTCTCGCTCCACGGCCATTCGGTCGTGATGTTCGAAGCGCGCGAAAAGGCCGGCGGCCTCAACGAATACGGCATCGCCACTTACAAGGCGACCGAGGACTTCGCCCAGCGTGAACTTGCCTATGTCACCGCGATCGGCGGGATCGACATCCGCAGCGGCCAGGCTCTCGGGCGCGACTTCTCGCTTTCCGACCTCACGGCCCAGTATGATGCGGTTTTCCTCGCAGTCGGCCTGGCGGGTGTGAATGCCCTCGCAATCGAAGGGGAGGAACTCGATGGCGTCGAGGACGCCGTCGACTTCATTGCAGCCCTTCGCCAAGCCGCCGACAAGGCCGAAGTTCCGATCGGCCGCCGTGTCGTCGTGCTTGGCGGCGGGATGACAGCCATCGACGCGGCGATCCAATCGAAACTGCTTGGCGCGGAGGAGGTGACCATCTGTTACCGACGCGGCAAGGAAAACATGAACGCCTCGGCCTATGAGCAGGATCTGGCGACCGCAAACGGCGTCATCATCCGCCACTGGCTAGCTCCCAAGCGCATCCTCGGCGAGGAGGGCAAGGTAGCCGGCATAGAGGTGGAATATACCGCGATGCGCGATGGAAAGCTCGTCGGCACCGGCGAGAACGGCTTGATCGCCGCCGACCAGATCATGAAGGCGATCGGCCAGAGCTTCTTGGGTTCCGGTCTAGGCGCCCTGCAGTTGGAGGGCGGCAAGATAGCGGTCGATGTCGAGGGACGCACATCGATGGAGCGCGTCTGGGCTGGCGGCGACTGCGTCGGCATGGGGGAAGACCTGACCGTCTCCGCCGTCGCCCAGGGACGCGATGCAGCCGAAAGCATCAACCGCGTACTTCTGGCGGCTGCGCAGCCGCAAACCGCCGTTGCCTGAGGGGGATTGACCATGGCTGATCTTCGCAACGATTTCGTTGCCATCAAATCGCCCAACCCCTTCTGGCTGGCCTCCGCTCCGCCGACCGACAAGGCCTACAACGTCGAACGCGCCTTCAAGGCCGGATGGGGTGGCGTGGTCTGGAAGACGCTCGGCGAGGAAGGTCCTCCCGTCGTCAACGTCAACGGTCCGCGTTACGGCGCGATCTGGGGCGCCGACCGCCGGCTACTCGGGCTAAACAACATCGAGCTGATCACCGACAGGGACCTTTATGTGAACCTGCGGGAGATGAAGCAGGTGAAGATGAACTGGCCCGACCGGGCGATCATCGCCTCGATCATGGTGCCCTGCGAGGAAAACGCCTGGAAGGCGATCTTGCCGCTTGTCGAGGAGACAGAGGTCGACGGCATCGAGCTGAACTTCGGCTGTCCGCATGGAATGTCCGAGCGCGGCATGGGTTCTGCGGTCGGCCAGGTGCCGGAATATATCGAGATGGTGGTGCGCTGGTGCAAGCAGTACACGCGAATGCCGGTGATCACCAAGCTGACGCCCAACATCACCGATATCCGCTATCCTGCCCGGGCCGCTAGGCGCGGAGGCACGGACGCGGTATCGCTGATCAACACGATCTCGTCGATCGTATCCGTCGATCTCGACACCTTTTCGCCCAACCCGTCGATCGGTGGCAAGGGGAGCCATGGTGGTTATTGCGGTCCGGCAGTCAAACCGATTGCCCTGAACATGGTCGCCGAGATTGCCCGCGACCCGGAAACGCATGGTCTGCCGATTTCCGGGATCGGCGGTGTCACCACCTGGCGTGACGCGGCGGAGTTCCTGGCGCTTGGCGCCGGCAACGTTCAGGTCTGCACCGCAGCCATGACCTATGGCTTCAAGATCGTCCAGGAAATGATAACCGGGCTGTCGGACTGGATGGACGCCAAGGGCCACAGGAGCCTGGACGACATCCGTGGCCGCGCCGTCGGCAACGTCACCGACTGGCAGTACCTGAACCTCAACTATGTGGCCAAGGCGCGGATCGATCAGGACCTTTGCATCAAGTGCGGACGCTGTCACATCGCCTGCGAGGATACGTCTCACCAGGCAATCACCAATGCCGTCAACGGCGTGCGTCACTTCGAAGTCATGGAAGATGAGTGCGTCGGCTGCAATCTCTGCGTCAATGTCTGTCCCGTGGAGAACTGCATCACCATGGTCGGGCTCGAGCCTGGGACGGTGGACGAGCGTACAGGCAGGGTGGTCGAATCCACCTACGCCAACTGGACCACTCACCCTAACAATCCGATGGCGAGACAGGCAGCGGAATAACTCTCTGAGACGTCACGACGGCCGAGGATACCGCCTCGGCCGACCCCTACCATACACCCTGCCCTGGGAGAGCTCGCCAAACCCGCGGTCTTTGTCTCGGCCAGATCTCGGCCAGCCGATGGTGTCAGCCGGGGACGATCGGGCCCCGATCTTCGTCGGAACCCGTCCTTCAGCTTCAGTAGCTTGGATCAGCAGGGCTTGGCCGGTTCGCTGCTGCCGGCGCTGGACTCTTTGAGAGCCTCTTCATGGTACCAGCAGCTGTCCACCACACTGACTGCCGCGTCACGGCCGACGGGGATGCCCCGCCCGATATCCAACCGTCGCGGCGAGCGGGCCGGAAAGGGGATGATCTGCGCTGTCTCACGATGGATGCTGGTGGCCATCCTATCGCCTCCTATTCAGGTGTGCATTCCGTACACAAAACACAAATCTGCACATATTTTGTGCTCATTGCTTGATTTTACATCATTTTATCTGCGAGCGCTAGTCGCCAGCACTGGATCTGACCGGATAACGTCAGCCCTCGCCGCCGGGTTCCTCGCCTGGAGGCAGAATGAGTGAAAGCGGCGTCGACCTGCCGGAAGCCAATGCTTGGCGAACAGCACCGGGCCGCAGGGCATCACCGGCTTCCCACCTGTTCCCAGCTTTTTTGCCGTGGGAAAAGCCATCCGATCGAAACTGGCACGGTAAATGCAACGAACGCTGTATCCCCGGGAGACGGCGTTGACGCGGCGCCTTCCGGGACGCCTCAACCATGAAACGCACGGCCTGAGAGATCTAAAATGACCAAATACAAGCTCGAGTATATCTGGCTCGATGGTTACACCCCGGTTCCGAACTTGCGCGGCAAGACCCAGATCAAGGAGTTCGACAGCTTCCCGGCGCTCGAGCAGTTGCCGCTTTGGGGCTTTGACGGTTCCTCGACGATGCAGGCCGAAGGACGCTCATCGGACTGCGTATTGAAACCCGTCGCTGTTTATCCCGACCCCGCTCGCACCAACGGCGCTCTCGTGATGTGCGAAGTCATGATGCCGGACGGCGTTACGCCGCACGAATCCAACAGCCGCGCCACGATCCTCGACGATGAGGACGCATGGTTCGGCTTCGAGCAGGAATACTTCTTCTACAAGGACGGCCGCCCGCTCGGCTTCCCCGAAAGCGGTTATCCTGCTCCGCAGGGCCCCTATTACACCGGCGTCGGCTACAAGAACGTCGGCGACGTCGCTCGCCAGATCGTCGAGGAACATCTCGACCTCTGCCTCGCTGCCGGCATCAACCACGAAGGCATCAATGCCGAGGTTGCCAAGGGCCAGTGGGAATTCCAGATCTTCGGCAAGGGCTCCAAGAAGGCTGCCGACCAGATCTGGATGGCGCGCTACCTGCTGCTCCGCCTCTGCGAGAAGTATGGCATCGACATCGAGTTCCATTGCAAGCCGCTCGGCGATACCGACTGGAACGGTTCCGGCATGCACTGCAACTTCTCCACCAAGTTCATGCGCGAAGTCGGCGGCAAGGCCTATTTCGAGGCCCTGATGGCACAGTTCGAGAAGAACCTGACGGATCACATCAACGTCTACGGTCCGGACAACCACATGCGCCTGACGGGCAAACATGAAACCGCACCGTGGAACAAGTTCTCCTACGGCGTTGCCGACCGCGGCGCCTCGATCCGCGTCCCGCACTCCTTCATCAAGAACGACAACAAGGGCTACCTGGAAGATCGCCGCCCGAACTCCCAAGGCGACCCCTACCAGATCGCATCCCAGGTTCTGAAGACGATCTCGGAAGTCCCGACCGAAGGTTACGCCTCGGCTGCTGCCTGATCGAACTAAAGTCCTCCCAGGACAGGAA
>JAEYTV010000106.1 GCA_023433855.1 Pseudomonadota bacterium
GAGGCCTTCGACATCGAATACTGGCTGCTGGAGGAGGCCAAGTTGCAGCGCATGCCGAAGCCCAAGAGCCTCGCCGGACAAGTTGCCTTCATTACGGGTGGGGCAGGCGGCATCGGACGGGCAACCGCCGCCCGTTTGATGGGCGAGGGCGCCTGCGTCATACTCGCGGATATCGACCATGGAGCCCTCGACGAGGCGAGGACCGACTTTGAAAAGTCGTTTGGCAAGGATGCCATGCGTGGCGTCATCCTGGACGTCACGAAGGAGGACGCCGTCAGCACCGCTTTTGCGGAAGCTTGCCTCGAGTTCGGAGGCGTCGACATTCTCGTCTCGAATGCCGGCATCGCGTCATCGGCACCCGTCGAGGATACAACGCTTGCCATGTGGAACAAGAACATCGATATCCTGGCAACTGGCTATTTTCTTGTCTCGCGTGAGGTGTTCCGGCTGTTTCGCCGTCAGAAGCTTGGCGGAAACGTGGTTTTCGTCGCGTCGAAGAACGGGCTGGCATCTTCGCCGAACGCGTCAGCCTATTGCACCGCCAAGGCTGCCGAGATCCATCTCGCCCGGTGCCTGGCGCTGGAAGGCGCGGAAGCAGGCATTCGCGTCAACACCGTCAATCCGGACGCCGTTTTGCGTGGATCGAAGATCTGGAACGGCGAGTGGCGGGAGCAGCGTGCTGCTTCGTCCCGCATCGAGGTGAGCGAACTTGAGGAACACTATCGCAACCGTTCCATGCTGAAGCTGAACGTATTCCCGCAAGATATTGCCGAAGCGATCTACTTCCTTGCTTCCGACGCCTCATCCAAGTCGACCGGCAATATTATCAACGTGGATGCCGGCAACGCCCAGAGCTTTACGCGCTGAAAGCTTGCCTGCCCGCTGCTGGCTGTCCCAACGCCGGCAGCGGGTGGCCTTCGCTCGCGCAGGGAGGAAATCATGACAGACGTGAATATTGCCGCCGACCTGATCCGGCTGGAAAACGACAAGCGAGCTGCTGCGCTTAGGTCCGACTACCAGGCGCTAGGGGAAAACCTCTCGCGACGCGGGATCGACATCGAGGCCGTGACGCAGAAGGTTTCGGAGTTCCATGCCGCAATTCCCTCCTGGGGTGTAGGAACAGGAGGGACCCGGTTCGCTCGCTTCCCGGGTGTGGGCGAACCGCGCAGCATCTTCGACAAGCTCGATGATTGCTCGGTGATCCATCAATTGACGCGGGCCACTCCTAAGGTTTCACTCCACATTCCCTGGGACAAAGCCGATCCGAGGGAAATAAAAGCCAAGGCCGACGCCCTTGGCCTTGGCTTCGATGCCATGAACTCCAATACCTTCTCCGACGTGCCGGGCCAGGCGCAATCCTACAGATACGGGTCTCTCAGCCATACCGCCGCGGCCACCCGCCAGCAGGCGATCGAGCACAATCTCGAATGCATCGAGATTGGCAGCGCGATTGGCTCCAAGGCGCTGACGGTATGGATCGGCGACGGTTCGAATTTTCCCGGCCAGAGCCACTTCACCAGAAGCTTCGAACGGTACCTCGCTTCCATGGCGGAGATCTACAAGGCCCTTCCGGATGACTGGCGGCTGTTTACAGAGCACAAGATGTATGAACCGGCGTTCTACTCCACCGTGGTACAGGACTGGGGAACGAACTATCTGATCGCCAGCACACTGGGGGAGAAGGCATTCTGCCTCGTCGATCTTGGCCACCATGCGCCCAATACCAATATCGAGATGATCGTCGCGCGCCTGATGCAGTTCGGCAAGCTCGGTGGTTTCCACTTCAATGATTCCAAGTATGGGGATGACGACCTGGACGCCGG
This sequence comes from Pseudomonadota bacterium, assembly GCA_023433855.1. GTDB lineage: Bacteria > Pseudomonadota > Alphaproteobacteria > Rhizobiales > Rhizobiaceae > Neorhizobium. The sequence continues at coordinate 1,824 of JAEYTV010000106.1, forward strand.
TGCGATCGACCCCTACCGCCTGTTCCTCGTGTTCAATGAGCTCGTCGATGCGGAGCGCCGAGACAGCCAAGCTCTCCATCCTGCGCATATGATCGACCAGTCGCATAATGTCACGGATCCGATCGAGAGCCTGATTTCCAGCGCAAACGAGATCCGCCGCGCCTACGCGCAGGCCTTGCTGGTGGATCGAGATTCCCTCGACGCCTATCAGGAAGACAATGATGCATTGATGGCATCCGAAACGTTGAAGCGTGCGTATCGAACCGACGTCGAACCGATCCTCGCGGAGGCGCGGCGGCGGGCAGGGGGCGCCATCGATCCTGTGGCCACCTTCAGGGCAAGCGGTTACCGCAACAAAGTTGCCATGGCGCGGCCGGCGGCGGTATCCGGCGGCGGCGGGATCGTTTGACCGATGCGAACGCTCGGATGCTGATTGCGGTGGTGTTAGCCGCATGAGCAATCTGCGTGGGCTACATGCCGAAGGGATAGGTGTCCGGCAACCCCTCATGCTTTTCGGGCACGGCAAGCGGGGCTACGGGATTGCTCTTGTTGAACCACACAAAGGCGTCGAACTGCCCCGGAAGCGATGCGTACATGTAATGGCTCAGCCGTTCGGTCTCGGGCCGGTAGATGACGCCAATGAAGCGCTCGAGCCGAGGCTCCAGAAGCTTGCGGCGCATTTCGCAGTCGTCTGTCATGTCGAGGAGAAACGGTGACTTGCCCGACTGGTGGAACAATGTCTCATAACTGTCTTCCAGAGAGGGGCGGATCGTCTTGATTTCCAATTCGCCGTTCCACTCGCTCGCTGCCGCCACCTCTCCCTCATGGGTTCCAAAGCCGATCAGGGCAGCCTGATCGCCGAAGCGCTCGCGGCATAACTGCCCGATGTTCACTTCATCGCGCGCTGATCCCATGTCGGTGTGCCGAGCGTCGCCAACGTGGGAATTGTGCGCCCAGACAACAGCCTTGGATCGAGGACCGCGGGCGTCCAGGAGCAGCTTCAGTGTCTCGTACATGTGGCGGCCTCTCAGGTTCCAGGATTCCGCTCCACCGTAATACATGATCCGGTAGTATCGCTCGGCTGCGGCGACCAACCGTGCGTTCTGCGCAGCATCCAGCAGTTCGCCGCCGTCGTTTGCGGTTTGCTTCAGGTGCCGTTCCAGCAATTCGCGGCACTGAGAGATGACAGCTGCTTCACACCGGCCATATCCCCCGATCAGCGCTGCGCGACCGTAAGTCGACGGCTCGCTCTGCCATGGAGTCAGGCACCCGTATCGCTCACGCGCTATTCTCGCCGCAGCAGAATCGATCCGATCAAGATAGGCGAGAACTGCGGCGATGGACCCGCTCATGTTGTAAAGGTCAAGACCATAGAAGCCGGCCCTTGCAGACGGATTGCCAACCTGGCTGTTATGGGCGCGCATCCAGCCGATGAATTCCAGGACCTCCTGATTGCGCCACATCCAGGTCGGGAAGCGCTGAAAGGGAGTTCCACCCGCCGCGCCTGCCCCGCCGCGCACATGGCGGTCGACCACGGCTGCATCCGGCCAGTCTGCCTCGACCGCCACGATGTTGAACCCGTGTTCTTCAACGAGCCGGCGGGTGATCGCTGCGCGAGCCAGGTAGAATTCGGAAGTGCCATGGCTTGCCTCCCCCAGCAGCACCACGCGCCTGTCGGCGAAGCGATCAAAAAGCGCTCCGAAACGAGGATCGTCACAGGGGGGGAGTGGTTCAGCGGCTTCTGCGATCAACTCCGGGAGCGTTCGCTCCCGTGGTTCGGCGGCGGCGCTAGCTTCACCCCAGCCATGCTCACCGACCAATGGAACAAAACGGACGCCGCCGAGATCCTCCTCTTCGAAGCTGGTGTCGTCCATGCGCGTGACGCGGACCAGCCGCTGGTTATCCTTCGGACCGATGGGCATGATCAGGCGGCCGCCGTGACTGAGCTGTTCCTTCAGCGAACTGGGAACCGACCGGCCGCCCGCGGCGACAAGGATCGCATCGAAGGGTGCTGCTTCCGGCCAGCCGCGGCTCCCGTCACCGATCCGGACCACGACATTCTCGTATCCGAGGCGCCGGAGACGGCGCTTCGCATTTTCGGCAAGTGCGGGATGACGTTCGATCGTGTAGACTTGCCCGGCGAGGCGGCTCAGCACCGCCGCCGCGTAACCGGAACCGGTGCCAACCTCCAATACGATGCCTGCGGGATTGATGCCGGCTCGGTCGATCATCAGCGCGACGATATAGGGCTGCGAGATCGTCTGCCCTTCTCCTATGGGCAGCGGCCGGTCCTCGTAGGCGAACTTCTCGAAACCAGGATCGACGAAAACTTCGCGAGGCACTTCGTCCAACGCCCGAAGAAGCCCCGGACCATCGATGCCACGCCGCGCTACATGACATTCGATCATCCTCTGGCGAGCATAGGCAAAGTCGAACATAACGCGGTTCCCGGAAGCACTGTTCTCAGTACAAACTACCAGGAGGACAACAAGTTTCCCCGTCGTGCGGGGGGCGCGTGCTTACGTGCATTTGCCGGAAAAGTTTGTTTCCGCTGAAACTTCTCAGCATGAGCGTCGTTTCGCCCACCAGGACTGCTTCCCATCAGGTTCAAGAAGGATGAAAACAAGAAAGCGCTGGTCTGGCACGGAAAGGAAGACATCCGGTGCGATACGGTTTCCGACCCCGAGATCGAGGATGCACGCGATGCCATCGTGAAAGTCACAAGCTGTGCCATCTGTGGCTCTGACCTGCACCTCTTTCACAACTTCATCCCCGCCATGATGCCTGGTGACATCATGGGCCACGAGATGATGGGTGAGGTCGTGGAAGTCGGGTCCGCAGCCAGCGGTGCGCTCAAGAAAGGCGACCGCATCGTAGTTCCGTTCACCATCTTCTGCGGTGAATGCGACCAGTGCCGGCGCGGTAATTTCTCCGTCTGCGAGCGCAGCAATCGCAACAAGGAAATGGCTGACAAGACCTTCGGTCATACCACCGCGGGCCTGTTTGGCTACACGCATCTCACGGGAGGATATCCGGGCGGCCAGGCGGAATATGTCAGAGTACCCTTCGCGGACAAGACGCATATCAAGGTTCCAGACAGTCTGACCGATGATCAGGTCCTCTTCCTGGGAGACATCTTTCCCACCGGGTGGCAGGCCGCGGTCCAGTGCGAAATCGAACCAACCGATACGGTGGCTATCTGGGGCTGCGGCCCTGTCGGCCAGATGGCCATCCGGAGTGCGATCCTGCTCGGCGCGAAGCAGGTGGTGGCCATCGATCGCCTGCCCGAGCGCCTATCCATGGCCAAGGCAGGGGGAGCGATCACCGTCAACTTTCAGGACGAAAGCGTGGTCGAGCGGTTGAATGACCTGACCGGCGGCAAGGGTCCGGACAAGTGCATAGATGCGGTAGGGCTCGAGTCGCACGTCTCCTTCAGCCAACCCGATACCATCTACGACCGCGCCAAGCAGATGATGATGTTGGAGAACGACCGGCCGCACGTGCTGCGCGAGATGATCTATGTGTGCCGGCCGGCCGGTATCATTTCCATTCCCGGCGTCTACAGCGGTCTGATCGACAAGGTCCCGATGGGCCCCGCGATGAACAAGGGCTTGACCTTCCGAATGGGGCAGACGCACGTGAACCGCTGGACGGACGACCTGCTTCGCCGGATCGAGGAAGGGCAGATCGATCCGTCGTTCGTCATCACTCATACAACGAGTTTGGAAGAAGGCCCGGAGATGTACAAGGTGTTCCGCAACAAACAGGACGACTGCATCAAGGTCGTGCTCAAGCCCTAACGGAGAGCAGCATGCATCAACTTTCCAATCTCGTTCGTCCAGAGGGCGACCCGAAGGTTCTGTCCACCGGGCCCAGTTCGCTGGACGCTTCCGACCGGCTGGCCCGGAACCTGGGTTGGTTCAGTATAGGCCTTGGTCTTGCGGAGATATTTGCAGCACGCCGGTTGAGCCACGCTCTAGGTGTGCCCGCGGCCGAAAACCTCATTCGGGCTTTTGGCGCCCGCGAGATCGGCAGCGGCATGTTGTCTCTTTCGATGGAGAAGCAAACCGGTATGCTAAGCCGTGTTGCAGGCGATGCACTGGATATCGCAGCGCTGGGCGCGGCCATGCGGCCCGACAACCCGAAACGGGGTAACGTCGCCCTTGCGTTGACGATGGTGCTGGGCGTCACATTGCTCGATGTCATAGCGGCGCAGAGCACCACGTCACGGAACGCGCGGAAATCCGGCGACCATCGTGATTTCAGCGACCGCAGCGGTTTTCCCAAAGGTATTCGGGCTGCTCGGGTTTCCTCGCCGGGAGCCTACAACGAGCCATAACCGGTGCGCCGGATGACATCCGCCCCTGCGGAGACGTCGCGGGGGCAGCTCTGGATTTGCAGCGCCGGTTGCTTCACTTCAAAGAGGGCGGCGGCTCTACGGCGTAGTGACGTTGACCTCGCCGGCAAAGGTAGACCTCCCGTTCGGGATTGGCTTCGATCGCGAAGCCCGAGCTTCGCAGCATGGCTTCCACTGCAGCCTTGTTTGGAATGAACCAGTTCGTTGGATCGGAGGAGTAGCGTTCCTCCACGAAGAACAGTTTCGGATAATCCCTTCGTTCGAAGATGTCCCATTCCGAGAAGTCATAGTCCTCATTCAATTCGGGAATCTGCCGGGTGCCCCGCTGCAGACACTGGAAGAGCAGAAGGTCTCCGACGACATGCTCATGGAGGAGATCGAGCGCCAGGAGCGGATGTCTCAGGTGGTAGAGGACACCCATGAAGATCACCAGGTCGAACTTCTCCTGCAGCGCGCCGACTTCATAGACGGACATCTGCCGGAATTCGATATCGACTCCGACCTGCTCCGCGGCGAATCTCGCCTGTCGAAGGTAATGAGGGTCGGAATCGATGCCGAGAACCCGTCCTGCGTTGCGCCGCTTCATCTCCAGCGAATAAAAGCCCGCATTACAGCCGATATCGAGAACGCTGCGCCCTTCCAGATCCTCCGGTATGACATGCCGGAATTTCTTCCACTTGAATGTGGGATAGTCACCCAGGAAGTGGTCGGGTGCCGTCTTGACGCCGTGAATGTCGAGGTTGTGAAACCACGGGCCCAGTTCGGTTATCCTATGTTGCAGTTCGTCCTTCGCGAGAGCTCTTCGTGCGTCCATGCCTAGACCCCCACCGATACAACCGGCGTTGCAGATGTAGAGCGCGGTTTGCGCGCCAGGCTCTTGGGGCTCGTATCGCGCAACGTGTTGGTGAACCAGTCGGCAGTAAGCCGCAGGCCTTCTGAAAGCGGAACTTGCGGCTCCCAGTTCAGCAGGCTCTTGGCTCTCGCGATATCGGGGCGACGGCGTTGCGGATCGTCCTGCGGGAGTGGCTTGTAGGCGAGCCGCGAGGCGGTGGGCACCATTCTGAGCACCATCTCGGCGAGTTCGTTGATGGTGAATTCTCCCGGATTGCCGAGATTGACCGGCACTTTCGGATTGGGGTCGACCTCCATGAGCCCTATCAGGCCCGCAACCAGATCGCTGACGAAGCAGAAGGAGCGCGTTTGTTCGCCGGTGCCATAGATGGTGAGCGGCATGTCGGAGATCGCCTGAACCAGTAGGTTGGAGATGATCCGTCCGTCGTGGGGCTGCATTCGCGGGCCGTAGGTGTTGAAGATCCGGGCCACCCGCGCATCCACCTTTCCGGCCCGAAGCATATCGAAGCAAAGCGCCTCGGCGGCGCGTTTGCCTTCGTCGTAACAGGCGCGAGGGCCCGTGCAACTGACGTTGCCGCGATAATCCTCGCGCTGCGGATGCTCAACCGGATCGCCATAGACCTCGCTCGTGGATGCCTGCAGGAATGATGCGCCATGTCGTTCGGCGAGGGAGAGCAGGTTTCCGGTTCCTGCCACGCACGTCATCATTGTATGGACGGGATCGGCCTGATATTGCGGAGGAGAGGCCGCACAAGCCAGATTGTAGATTTCATCCAGCGTCTCGTCGACATCCGACAGATGGCAGATGTCCTTCTTGATCAGTCGGAAGCGGGGATGGTTCATGAGCGGCCTGACGTTCTCTTCCGAGCCCGTGAGGTAGCTGTCGACGCAGATCACTCGATGCCCGCTTGCCAGAAGAGCATCACAGAGGTGTGAGCCCACAAAGCCCGCGCCGCCAGCGACGAGAATGGTTCTACCTTTTCCGTTCCGGGCTCTTTGCAGCATCGCGATCTCCTCAGGCTGACACGCGTTCAAGCATTACATTCGTTCGCTGTTGGCCCGCCGGCAGTTCCTCAAGGAGGGCTGCAAGTTCGCGGGCGCGCGCGAGACCGGTATGACCGTCCAAGACCCGTTCCCGCGCGGCGCGGGCGAGCAATCCTCGACCCGCCTCGTCGATGTCCGTCAGCGTGCGGACGACATCGTCTGTCCGATGCGCAATGATCAATGCCTCACCGTGCGGCAGCAAATCATCCAAACCACGCCAGAAATCGCTGATGATTGCGGTGCCACAGGCTGCTGCCTCGAACAGGCGGACGCTGGGAGACCAGCCGGCCGCGATCATGTCTGCGCGGGTTACGTTGAGCGTGAACCGCTGACGTGTGTAGAAGCTTGGATGATCAGCCGGGGGCAGGTGCTCGATCCGCTCGACATTTTCCGGCCAGTCGATCTCCGCAGGATATTGAGGGCCGGCCACCACGAACCGCAGATGGGGGAGCCGTCGGGCAGGCTCGATCAGCAGCCGATCCAAGGTCGGCTGCCGGTCTGCGCTGTATGTCCCAAGATAGCCGAGATCCCACCGGAAAGCTTCTCCGGTGTTGCCGTACCGATCGGCATCGACCGAGCAATACAGGGGCAAGGCTCTGCGGGCACCGTATTGCCTTTCCAGCCGGGACAGTACTTCTCCCCCGGAGAACGAGAAATAGGCATCGAAGACAGGGATCTGCGAGCGCCGGAGATATTCCTCGTCGTCCTGTTCGAGCCTGGCAAGCGTCACGGGGGTGTCGATGTCGTAGAAGCAGATCCGCCTGCAGGCCAGCTCCGCGAGTTCGTCGATTACCTTCACACCGTCCGGGACGTAGGAGCCGACGATAACCGCATCGGCCGACCTGAGGCGGGCCGCATAGTCTTCGATCACGCGGGTGACGTCCGAATAGTATGTGAGTTCACAAAAGTCCGGATCGGGTAAATCGCGCTGGCTGGCGTACCAGGGGACGTCCCGTTCGAGGAAGAGGACGCGGTGGCCTTCTGCGTGAAGTCCCCGGATCAGCGAGCGGAAGGTCGTTGCATGGCCGTTGCCCCAAGAGGAGGAGAGTGACAGGCCGAAGATGACGATATCGAGTGGCCTCGTCATTCCGCCGCCTCCATGCGTTCGGAAGCATGAGAGCGGAAGATGCGGTCAACCTTTTCTGCCCGCTGCGCATAGGTATGTTCGGCCAGAACCCTAGCAAGAGCTTGCTGCCCGATGCGACCGGCCCGTTCCGGCGTCAGCCCGGCAAGGATGTCCACCACATCTTTTCCGTCGCGCGCGACAAGCACTTCCTCGTCCGGTTTCAGGAAGAGTTCGATTCCTTCCCAGTAGTCGGTGATCAGGCATGCACCGGCTCCGGCCGCTTCGAAGACGCGGGTTGCCGGGGAGAAGCCGTTCTCCGCCATGCTTTCGCGGGAGATATTGAGAACCGCCTTGGGCGTGATGTTGAAGGCGTTGTGATCGCGTGTGGAGACATGCCCTATGTAGTTCACGTTCTCTGTCACCGGTTTGTCCTGCCACCCGGATCCGCCCAGAAGGAAGGTCTGTTCCGGAAGGCGGCCAGCGGGGTCCAGGAAGAATTGTTCGACGCGCGCCTCACGGTCGGGAAGGCGGTTACCAAGAAATCCGAGATCGGCTGCGAAACGTTCGTTCCGCTGCACAGGATGGTGGGTGTCCGGGTCAAGGGCGTTGTAGATCGGGATGCATCGCGCAGCCCCCATGGCACGATATGCCTGTACGACGGGCTCGCCGCCGCCGTAGGTCATCACCATATCGAGTTCTGCAAGCGCGAGCCGAAGCGGGTGGTCCGGCGCGGCGCGAAGCTCTGCAAGCGTGGCGGGAGCGTCCACGTCCCAGAAAATCCTGAGCGCGCCGGTCCTCGCGGAGCGAAGGACTTCCGACAGGAGAAGATCATCCTGAAATCCGACACCACTCGCCTTGACGACGATGTCGGCTTCCCCCGCCTGAGCTGCAACCTTCTTGACGGCATCCACAGTACCTTCATAAACCACGACCTTGCACCACTCGGGCGGATCGATGTCCCGGTTCTTCTGGCGGTCGTAGACATCCGGTTCGTAGAAGGTGATGTCATAACCCTTGCCGGCCAAGGCCTTGATAAGGCCGCGATAGTAGGTGGCGGCGCCGTTCCAATACGCAGACACAAGGCTTGAGCCGTAAAATGCGATCTTCATGCGGCGACCTCCTTGGCCTCAAGTTTCCCGGTCACGCGGGCGGTGCCGCAATCGGCAAGAATGGACAGCAGTTCGTCCACGCGGTGCCTGCAGGTATGTCGGGCGCAGATGGTCTGCATTCCCGACTGGACAAGCTGCGCCGCAAGTCCCCGTTCTGAAAGAACCTGCGTCAGCAGGTCCTTCATCTCGGCGCCATCGTGCGCGATCAGATAGTCTTCGCCCGGCCGGAAAAGGCCTTCGGCGTCGTCCCAGGGGGCCGATATCAAGGGTATGCCGCAGGCGAGTGCCTCGAACACGCGGATGGTCGGTATGCCGGGCAGGTGCTGTACATAAGGTCGGCGCGGGATATGGACCGTCACCCGGTGGCCGGCAAACGCAAGAGGCACTTCGGCATTGGCGATCCAGCCACCATAGGAGATACCCGCAAGTTTCAGGGCGTCCAGGGCGGCTTTGGGATATCGGACCCCCCTGACCGTCGCTTGGAGGCCAAGTTCGCTTGCCGGCCCGACGAGGTACTCCATGATCTCCGCAGAACGCTCGTCATCACCCCAGTTGCCGATCCAAATGAGATCCCCGGACTTCTCGATCTCGGGCCGCGGACGGAAGAGCGTCTCGTCTGCCGCCTCATGCCAGGTGAACACTTTTCGGCCCCATCCTGCGCGGAGATAGCGGTCGCGCAATGTTTCGCCGAATGCAAGAATACTGTCGTAATTCTCGAGGTTCAGTCGGGAGATGTCGCCTTCCGAAGAGACTGCACGATGGTGTGTGTCATGGAATAGAAGCGTGAAGCTGCCGCCGCGCGCCCGCGCTCGCCCGACACGCTCGACCAGAGCAGGATCTGTCCATTCGTGCACGATCACCACGTCCGCGTCATCGACGGCAGCCTCATGATCGAAGTCCTTGGCGTAGATCTTCGACACCAGCTCTGGGAAAGCCTCACGGAACTTTTCAAGGGCGACCGGTCCTTGGTCCCGGATGAGGTTCGTGCGGCTCCACGCACCGTCCGGCTCCAGAGCCACTGCCTCATGGCCGCGCCTCACGAGGTCCCGCATCACGCCGCGCAGAAAATGGGCGTTGCCGTGGTTCCAGTCGGACATCAGGGAATGAGTATAGAACAGAAATTTCATGGTCACTCCGCTGCGGGCAGGGTGTAGCGATGATGAAGAAGGCAGGAGTAGATACGATTGACAGCTTCAGCCTGCGCTTCGATCGTGAAGGCGCTTGATCTCTCGTAAGCCTTCACGGCAAGGGCTGCACGGCGGTCGGGATCGGCTGCCAGCCGGTTTACGGCTTCGGCGAGGGCTTGCGGCTCGCCGGGATCGGCAAACAGCGCTGCGCCCTCCCAGAGTTCGCGATAGGTTGGGATATCGGATAGGACGAGTGCCGCTCCTGCTCTGGCGGCCTCCAGCGGAGCAAGGCCGAAGGGTTCGTAAACCGACGGAGAGACCACGATGGCTGCCTGGCGCATAAGCACCATCGCTCTACGATGGCTGAGTTCACCCCGGTGCTCCGCATTCCGCAACTCAAGATATTGTCCATTCGGCCCGCGGTTCGCACCGGCCATCACCACCGGCCAGTTGCTCATCGATGCAGCCGCATCCAGCGCCGCACCATTCTTGCCGTCGTCCCACCAACGTCCTGCCGCAAATACGAACGGCCGCTTCGGGCCACCCATGTTCTCGATATCGCTGCCGTTGCGGACGACCTTCAACGAGGCGATCCTGCCATAGGCCTGCTCCATCATCGCGGCGTGGCTCTGGCTTGGCGCCAGAACGACATCGGCGCGATCAAAGCCCTGCCGGTTGAGGCGGAATTGCCATTGCCATTCGGCAGGAACGGAGGTCCCCCTGACCGCCTCGAACCATGTGACCACACAGGAATGGGCCATAACCACCACGGGCACGGGGACGTCCAGCCCGGCAGCCTGAGAAGGCAGGTTGAGATGCAGGAGATTGGCTTGCGTCTGCTTGGCGAGGTTGGAGATAAGGTGCGGCACCTGTCGAAGCTGACCTTCTCCCCCTGCTGTCCAATCGAGCGGGGCGTCGAACCAGTGGAGTTCGCCCAACGCTGCGGCTTCCGCTGCCTGTTCCGATGAGGGCGGAGGACCGAACCCTGCAAAGCAGGTGCTCACGCCGCGGCGCTTCAGACCGCGCGCCAGGTCCATGGCGTAGCGCCATACACCACCGACCGCATCGAGCGCTGCCAGTACCTTGGTACCGCCACTCATAGCGCCGGTCATGCGGAGGCCTTCCGTTTCTGCGGCAGAACGGCGTCGCCCGCAAAACGGTTCTCAGCGAGCCACTCGGCGAGATGCCTCAACCCGCTGCGCCAGCGAATTCGCGATTGCCAGCCCAGCCTCTTCTGGAGTTTCTGCGTATCGGCGACGAAGAACAACTGATCTCCCGCGCGCCAGTCGCCGAAGGAAGTCTTCAGCGGACGACCCGTGATGCTCTCGATTTCCCTGAGGACCTCGAGCAGACTCACGGAGTTGCCCGAACCGCCGCCAAGATTGAAGACGTCACTCCTGACTTCGCCAATCTGCGCGTGCACGGCTCGGTATGCAGCAACCGCATCCTCCACGTGCAGAATGTCGCGCACCTGCTTGCCGTCACCATAGATGGACACCGGCTCGTCCTGGAGTGCCTTTATCAGGAAATGCGCTACCCATCCCTGGTCTTCGGTGCCGAACTGACGGGGGCCATAGATGCAGCTCATGCGCAGAACCGCAGTCGGAATGCCGTAGGAATTGGCGTAGTCGAGCACGTACTGGTCCGCTACTCCTTTGGAGCACCCGTAGGGAGTGCAGAACTGCAGCGGACGATCTTCACCAATTCCAGATGCTCGGATACGATCACTCGCCGGGACATAGCGGTCCTCCAGCTCCAGCATCTCGATGTCTTCGAGCGCGCCATAAACCTTGTTGGTGCTGGCAAAAATGACCGGAGCCCGTCGTCCGGCCTTGCGGACCGCTTCCAGCACGTTGATGGTGCCCCTCGCATTGGCTTCGACGTCACCAAGCGGGGCGGCGAGGCTGGTCGTCACTGCCGTTTGCGCAGCAAGATGGAAAACGGCTTTGGCGTCGTCGAATGCCGGCTCTATCTCGCCCAGGTTCCGGACGTCGGCAATTGCGGCGTGAACCCTGTGCGGATACCGCTCCTTGAGCCAAGCAAGGTTCTGATCCACTCCGGGCCGGTTGAGATTGTCGAGGATGATGACATCCTCGCCGTCACGAAGATAGCTGTCGGCCAGGTTTGAGCCGATGAAGCCGCTCCCTCCCGTGATCACGATGGGCGTTGCGCCGTTACGGATATTCGGAGCCGCAACGGCAGATGTCTTGTCCGGGCTGTCCGAGCGGCCTTGTGTCATTGCCTCGCCAGGCGTCGAAGAGCCGGGACCGGTCATGACACCAGTCCTCGTTCCTCCAACTGCCGTTTCATCTCCGCACCGCGGTCGATCGCGCCGGTATTGCGAACCCACTCAGCGAACGGCGCAAGGGAGGTCTCGAGCCGGTGCTGGGGTTCAAAGCCTAGAAGTTCGCGAGCCTTCGATATGTCCGCAAAACAATTGCGGATGTCACCCGATCGGGCCTTGTTGAGGATATCGGGTGCGATGTGAGGAACGCCCATGGCCTCGGCAAGCAGGTTTGCCACCTCGGCGACCGTATAGGCCTGCCCGCTGCCGATATTGATCACGTGCCCAGACGCCGCAGGCTTTTCGAACGCCAGGCGGAAAGCGCGGGCCACGTCGCGGACATGGACGAAGTCGCGCCGCTGCTGGCCATCCTCGAAGATCATCGGAGGCTGGTTGTTGGCAAGGCGAGAGGCAAAGTTGGCAAGAACGCCGGTATACGGATTGGAGAGTGCCTGGCCTGCCCCGAACACGTTGAAAAGCCGCAGTGCGACGGCATCGACGCCGTAGGCTTCTCCGAAGATCAGCACCTGCTTTTCCTGCGCATATTTGGTGAGAGCGTATATGGAGGCGAGGTCCACCGGCTTCTCTTCGTCTGTTGCGATCGGCGCAAGATCCTCGCTGTTTGAGCCGATCGGGTTCCACAGACCGGCTTTGACCCGGTCCGCTTTCCGCCGCACGAGGCCGAGCTGTTCGCCTGCCGATGTCTGGTATCGTCCCTCGCCATAGACGCTCATGGAAGACGCGACCACAATCCGCTTGATCGGCTTGCCGATCATGGCTTCGAGCAGCACGGCGGTTCCAAGATCATTGCCGCCGACATAGCGCGCGATTTCATACATCGATTGGCCGACGCCGACTTCAGCTGCCAAATGGATGACGCCATCAATGCCCTCAAGCGCAGCCTCGACAATCGCCTTTTCCCTGACGTCGCCACGCACGACCTCGGCAGCGTCAGGTACAGAGGCTTCTGCATCGGCAAGGACCAGATCGATAAGGGCGTCCAGTATGCGCACCCCGTACCCTGCGCCGATCAGTTCTTCCGTGACGTGGCGACCGATAAAACCGCAACCACCGGTAACAAGAATCTTTGTCATTGAGGTCCTTGAGAGTGAAGAGTACGAGTTGGTGATGGTCATGGAACGGACCGAAGGAACAAAAGTTCCTGCAGCAATGACATCTTTGTCATCTATGACATCATTGCTCCCCTTTGCCGGAACCTGGCGCTCGCACGACCGTTCGTGTCCGATGGTCGGCATATGACGAGTGAGGAACCCGGGAACCTATGGAAAAGAGCTATCCTGGAAGCGCTGGAGCAGAATCCCAGCCGGAAGAAGACAGCAGTCAAGCCGTGTCCCATGTGCTCGACCGCAACATCGGGGCATTGCTTGAACGCCGTGCGGAGGAGCGGAAGAACCTCAGCCTGCAGGAGCGAGCAGCGGGCGCCATGACGAAGTTCGCCGGCAGCATGCTCTTCGTCTATATCCATGCCGCCGTCTTCGCGCTTTGGATCGCAATTAACGAAGGGTGGCTGCCTCTGGTGCGGCCCTGGGATCCGTCCCTCGTCGTTCTCGCCATGGCGGCTTCGGTGGAAGCGATCTTCATCTCCACCTTTGTCCTGATCAGTCAGAACCGTATGGCCGCCGAAGACGACAAACGGGCGGATCTCAGCCTGCAGATTTCACTGCTCAACGAGCACGAAACAACCAAGGTGATCGCGATGGTGGCGGCCATTGCGGAGAAACTCGAGATCAGGACCGACGTCGCACCAGGGGAGATCGACGAAATGAAAAAGAATGTCCCTCCCGAGTTGGTCCTGCGGGAGATCGAGCGCCGGAAAGTCGAATAGCTTTCGCCGTCATCATCTTCTCTTTCGTCCGCCGCGCCTATCTTTGTCATTGAAGAACATGTTGGCAGCACAGCACCCAGCAGAAAGGCGGACAATGAACGTTATGGCAAATGCCCAGGCAGATCTCATGCAGGCTGCCGTTCTGACCGGTCCCGGCAAGCTCACCGTCCAGTCGAAACCGCTGCCGGTGCCCGGACGCGGCCAGGCGAGAATTCGTCTGGAAGGTTGCGGCGTCTGTGCCTCCAATCTCACTCCCTGGGCCGGACCCGACTGGATGCAGTTCCCTACGGAGCCTGGCGGGCTTGGCCATGAAGGATGGGGGTATGTGGACGCCGTCGGGGCCGAGGTGGATGATGTAGCGGTCGGCGACCGCGTGGCGGCGCTCAGCTATCACGCATATGCCTCCCATGATGTCGTCGATGCGGGCATGCTGGTTCGGCTTCCCAAGGCGCTCCACGGCCAGCCCTTCCCGGGGGAGCCGCTCGGATGCGCCATCAACATATTCAAGCGAGCTGAGATCCGTGCCGGTCAAACGATCGCGATCATCGGCATTGGCTTCCTTGGTGCGCTGCTGACCCAGCTCGCCGTCAACGCTGGCGCGCGCGTCATCGCCATATCCCGTCGCGCTTATTCGCTGGAGGTAGCCAGGCGCATGGGTGCTGCCGAAACCATTGCGATGGACGATCACTGGAAGATCATCGAAACCGTACGAAACCTAACCGGTGGCACGTTTTGCGATCGGGTCATCGAGGCCGTGGGCAAGCAGTGGCCGCTCGACCTCGCCGCGGAACTCACGCGAGAGCGGGGGAGGCTGATCGTTGCGGGCTATCATCAGGACGGCCCCCGCCAGATCAACATGCAATTGTGGAACTGGCGGGGTATCGATGTCGTCAATGCTCACGAGCGGGATCCGGCAGTATACGTGCAAGGCATGAGGGAAGCAGTGGCCGCTGTTGTCGAAGGACGACTCGACCCGTCCTCCCTCTACACCCATACCTATTCCCTCGAGCAACTCGGCCAGGCCCTCGATGACACCCGGGACCGGCCGGGAGACTTCATCAAAGCGCTGGTGATCTATCGATGAACCAGATGTACTCCAAAGCGCAAGGCGCCGGTTCGACACGACCGGCGAGGCTCGGCTTCCTCGGAGTGGGCTGGATCGGGCGCCACCGCATGACGGCGATCCTCGAAAGCGGGGCCGGCATTGCTTCAGTCATCGCAGACCCTTCGTCCCAGATGGTAGAGGAAGCCAGGCGGCTCGCTCCCGAATCCGCCATCGCCAGTGATCTTGATGAACTGTTGCGTCACGATCTCGATGGCGTCGTCATAGCCACCCCGAGTGCACAGCATGCGGAGCAGTCCATCCGGGGGCTGAAGGCCGGCGTTGCTGTGTTCTGCCAGAAGCCTCTCGGGCGTACGGCCGAGGAGGTCAAGGCGGTTGTCGACGCCGCCAAGGCAGCCGACCGGCTGCTTGGCGTCGACCTTTCCTACCGCGAAACGGCGGCCATGAAGCGGATCAGGGATATCATCCGCTCGGGAGAACTCGGAACCGTATTCGCTGCCGACCTAGTCTTTCATAATGCCTACGGCCCCGACAAACCCTGGTTCTATGACAAGGCCCTGTCTGGCGGTGGCTGCGTCATGGATCTTGGCGTCCACTTGATTGACCTCGCACTATGGGCACTGGATTTCCCTGAGGTGGTCAATGTGTCCAGCCATCTGATGGGCGCCGGAAAGCGTCTCGCGGCCGGCTCGCAGCAGGTGGAGGACTATGGCGTGGCCAGCCTTGAGCTTGCCTCCGGTGCCGTCATTCGGATTTCCTGCTCCTGGAAGCTGCAGGCAGGGTGCGATGCGATCATCGGGGCGAGCTTCTTCGGCACGCTCGGCGGGGTGGGGATGCACAATGTCGCTGGATCGTTCTACGATTTCCGTGCGGAGCGCTTCCACGGAACTGCACGAGAAGCGCTTGTCGAGCCACCAGATGGATGGGGTGGGCGCGCGGCAGCCGCATGGGCTGCACAGCTTGCTCAAGGCGCTGGCTACAGCGACGAATGCGAGACCTTCACCAGTACGGCGAGCATCATGGACCGTGTCTACGGACGGTCAGCCTGAGAACGGGCCGATGGCGGCGGTTCGGCGGTGGTGGAGCTTCGGTCGGGAGTTCTAAACCGGTTCAGCCGGGGTCAATGCGGAACTCTTCCTGCGCACGTTGGTTACCCCTGAACAAAGGAGGATTCTAGATGGGCATGAACTCACCGAAAGATGGCGCACCCGGTACCACAGACCAGTCTCCCCGTTGGGAGGGGCCTCCGGAGAATACCCCACGCGGCTACATGCCGGCGAAGGATGATCCCGATCAGGATGGGGACGCATTGGACGAGACCAACCGGAACCCGTCGCGCGAGGGCGTTTCGGATGGGGGAAAAACAAAAGGAGACTGACGATGGCGGAACGTTCCCCCCGGGGAAACCCGAAAAGTGACGCAAAGGGGCAATTTGCCCCCTCTCAGGCTGACGGCAAGAGCAGCGGAGTGGCAAGCGCAAAGCCGACCGTAATCACCGGATCGGAAGATGGTACCGCCCACCGGAACCCCCCGGGCAAGCGCCGCGAAGCAAATGACTTCGATCCGAATTATGACCCCCGTGATATGAACGAAGGGCAATATCGCGGGTAGCGCTAACTGATGCGCTGCTGCGCTTGAAAGGTAGAAAGAGGTTCACCAGATTGATTTCGCTCTTATCCGGTTTGGCTGCGAAAGGAGGAAATCATGCACACCCCGGATATTCCGTTTCGTGTACCCGTGACCGTTCGGATGCAGTCTGGTTTGGAACGTACCTTTGGCACGGTAGTCGACGCCCTCGATTTCTGGAGAATGAATGGCCTCGGCGGCGGGGAGAACGCTATGAACGCGCCGTACGACGCTGCAAAGGGGCGCTGAGCCGGATGGTCCCAGCCGAGGTGGCTCGGGAGGCGTTCATTTCTGCATGTCTCGAGGCGGGCATGCCTGCAGTGATGGCAGGCGCTCACCCCGCCCCGCTACCTTCATCGCCAGCGTTGGCGGCTTGCGCCTGATCGCAAGGCGGTGGTTCGCGTATCCAGTGTCAACCGGGCCTGCAGGTACGCCTGCGGGTCCGGTGTCAGGGGAGGCGGAGTGCCCCGCTCCCAACGGCGCTTGTTGTGACGAGTAGGGCCACACCGACGTTTCTGCGGCAGCAGATCCCGCATGTACTCCCTTCAAGGGCTGCAGGTGCATCTCGCCGCTTGCAACGCTGCGCCGACATCCAGCCAAAAGAGCACCCGAACAGAGGCTGCTGCACTGCAACAACTCGGCTATCTGCTGGTGGCATGTTTTGATAAAAGAGAGCCATGACAGCGGCGATTCGGGACACAGCAATACCGGCAGCAGATGTCTGCCTCGTCGGTGCAGGCCCCGTCGGCCTCGCAATGGCGTTCAGGTTGGAGGAGTTGGGGTTTTCGGTCACGCTCATCGAAATGGGTGCGCACGAAAGCGGCAATGTCCATAAGGCTGGAGATCTCGAACTCCAGAACGGGCACCATGCATCCTGGTCGGCGATGTCACGGCCCGGCATCGGCGGCGCATCGGCCTTGTGGGGCGGTCGCTGCGTTACGTTCGATGACATCGACTTCGAGGTGCGCGATCATGTTCCTCATTCCGGGTGGCCCATTCCCCACGACAGCCTCAGCCGGTACTATCGCGACGCTCTCAGCTTCCTCGGCTGCAATACGCAAGAACCATCGTTCAAGGAGGCCCCGGCGGGCGACACGGTCCGCTCGGGGGCTGTGGAGCGGTGGAGCAAGCAGCCTGACCTCGGGCCAGCCAGTACGAAGCGTCTGCTGCGGAGCACCCGCATCCGCCTCATTGGTGGCCGCGTGACGGACATCGTGCTGTCCGATTCGGGCGCCCATGTGGAGTGCCTGACCGTGCTTACGGCCACGGGAGAGGTATGCGTCACGGCAAAATCATTCGTCCTTGCCGGTGGAGGGCTGGAGAACGCAAGGCTGATGCTGGCGTTGCAGCAGAAGGTCCCGCAACTCTGGGGCGGTGAGGACGGGCCCCTCGGACGATTCTATCAGGGGCATCTGACAGGCTACATCGCCGTGCTGCATTTCAAGCAGCCGGCGGCCGCAGAGCGGTTCAGCTTCCGCAGGGACGAACAGGGCTACATCTACAGAAACAGGTTGCAGATCGCTCCGGCAGCGCAGATGGAAAATGGTCTGCTCAACTGCGTGTTCTGGCTTGATCCAATCTCGATCGCTGATCCGGTGCACGGCTCGGGCGCGCTGTCGTTCATCTATCTAGTGCTGAGGGTGTCGGGTCTCTACCGGCGGTTTTCGGCAGGGCTCGCTCCGACGACAAGAGCGGCCTCCGGCATCAATTGGCGAGAGCACTTCAAGAATATTCGTTCTGACCGCCGCTGGATCATCGACGTCTTCGGAGCGCTTCGCAACGTGAGACGGCGCCGCCTGGATCGATGGCGCACGATCATCAATCCCAAGGGACGCTACCTGCTGCGCTACCATTCAGAACAGGTCCCCAACCCCCAGAGCAGGATCTTTCTCCAGTCGGGGAATGGCAATACGACAGCGGCCAACCTCACGGTGGATTACAAGGTAGCCGACCAGGACATCACCTCGGTTCTGAAATCCCACCATCTGCTGGATGAGTGGCTCCGCAGCAGCGGGATCGGGCGGCTGCAATACCTGAACGAGCCGCAAGTTCGGGGCGAGGCGGTCCTGAGGCAGGCTTTCGACGGCTACCACCAGATCGGGCTCACCCGGATGGCCGCTTCTCGTCGGGAGGGTGTTGCCGATGAGGATTGCCGGGTCTACGATGTCGACAATCTTTATCTTGCAGGAAGCTGCCTTTTCCCCACAGGCGGCCATGCCAACCCGACGCTTCCCGCCGTGGCGCTCGCCCTCCGGCTTGCAGAACATCTGCGAGGGCTACTCGCACGCGAATCCGCGCCTTGACCGTCACGGCCGCCTGTATCCTTCCTGCCGTTTTGGGAGCAGGTGGCGGAAGGATGGCTGCCTTCCCTTGACCAGAGACTGGATCGGTTTCTCAAGGAACTCGTAGGCCAAGACACCGAAGGCTGTACCCAGAAACACCGAGATCAGGAAGGTTACCGGTGCTGCGAGGGATAGAAGCCCGCCGATCTGGACGACGACAGAG
>JAEYTV010000153.1 GCA_023433855.1 Pseudomonadota bacterium
ATCATGTCCATGGAGGCACATGCCTCGGCATCTGTCTTAAGACCGGCATCGTCCAGCGCCAGACCGGCGGCAAACACGCCCAGACGCTGCCAGTTTTCCATCTGGCGCTGGTCGCCCCGCTTGGGGATCTGCGCCGACCAGTCGATCTCCGGCATGGGATGAATTGGATAGGGTGCGAAACGTTCCGTCTCGACCTTTGCTGGCCCGACCTCCGGCGCAGAGAGAAGCGCCAGATGCGGCTCCTTGCCAACGCCCTGGCAGGTGACGATCCCCACACCGGTGATCACGACATCGTTGTCAGACTTCATCATGTCCTCTTTGCCGGCCGATAGTTGACCCAAGCGCTTTATGCCTCGCGAGCGAGCGCGTCCAGAAGGCCCACTTCTTCCGCGCGCTTGCGCACGATCGGGGCGAGCGGAATCTCGCTGAAAGGCATCGTACGCAGCTTCAGCTGCGCGTCGCACACCTTCTTGCCGCCGCTCGAGATCCTCGCTCTGGTCACCGCGTAGCCGGATCCCTCATGCTCCAAAGACGCCTCGATGTCCAAAACAGCGGCCGGTTCGACAAAACTGCGCATCTTGGCGCCGTCTACCGACATCAGGAAGGGCATGGCCGCAAAATCCTTTGCGGCCAGGACGAGGAATCCCGAGGCCTGAGCCATCGTCTCGATCAGCAGCACGCCAGGCACCAGCGGCATGCCCGGAAAATGACCTTCGAAGACCGGACTTTGCAAGGGCACGGTGGAACGAGCCGTCAAGGTCTTGGCGTCTAGATCGACCGCAGTGACACGGTCGACCATCTGGAAATACTCGAGCAGCATGACGTTGCCGGCTTGGGCCGATCGCGAGCGATCAGCCCTTTGCCGCCCTCAGCTCATCGATCTTGGCGCAGAGATTCTTGAGAACGAAGTATTCCTCGGTCGAGACCTTGCCCTCGTTCACTTCCTGCGTCCACTGCTCCAGCGGGATCTTGATGCCGAATTCCTTGTCGATCGCGAAAACGATATCCAGAAAGTCGAGGCTATCAATGCCGAGGTCATCGATGGTGTGGCTTTCCGGGGTGATGGTTTCGCGATCGATTTCGCTGGTCTCAGCGATAATGTCGGCAACTTTATCGAATGTAGCGGTCACGCCCATGTCCTTTGGCAAAATAAAGAAATCAGACCCCACATAGGGAAATCGATCCGGAATGCCAATGGCCTCGTTCCACCGGCAGAGAAATTGCGCTCAAACTGTTGCCTAAACAGCAAACGCAGCCCTGTTTTCCACCAGTGCAGCACGAATCACCTCAAGCACCGCCTGGCTGCGGACGCCCGTGCACACCCATTGACTAGGCTGCGCGTCCCAGGCGGTTCCGACGAACCTGCGGCCGCTGTCCGGCGCCTGGATTGTTGCCCCGTCGGCAATCCCCCCGCATACGACGCGCACCGGCCCGCTGCGAAGGTCGAAGAGGTCGGGTCTGAGAAGATAGACGCAGGCCGTGCTGTCGTGTACGGCCATCCCCGCAATCCCGACGCGGCTGCGATAGAAGTCAATGTAATGCTGCGACAGATCCGACAGGAGCTGCAGCGAGCTGTCGCCGGACCTTGTCATATCGGCGAGGTAGTCGGCGGACATGATCGTCTTCATCGTCACATCAAGTCCGACGACCGTCACCTTCCACGGTGCGGTGAACACGATGTCGGCCGCCTCCGGATCGCCATGGATATTGGCTTCGGCCGCCGGGGTGACATTGCCGGTGACGTCGAAGGCGCCTCCCATGACGACCACTTCCTTCACTAGTCGCGCAACTTCCGGCTCCGCCTTGAGGGCCAGCGCCAGGTTGGTCATCCGTCCCACGGCAACCAGCGTCACCTCGCCGGGCTGGGCCCGTACCGTATCGACGATGAACTGGTAGGCCGGACGGGGATCATGCGGCAGGTCGACCACCCCCGGTACCCCGATGTTGCCGAGACCGTCCTCTCCGTGCACCACCGAGGCCGCCCGGTCGTCGCGCCGGTCGGGATCGATCGTTATTGCCGCGCCTTTGGCAATCGGAGCCTGGATGCCCCATTCCCGATGAAGGAACTTGGCGTTGCGGGTGGTCCGATCGACGTCCACATTGCCGAACACGGTGGTCACGCCGAGAAGCTCAATGTGCGGATGCCGGTGCAGGAACAGCAGCGCCATGGCATCGTCCACTCCCGGATCGGTATCGAAAAGGACCTTGTGCATATGTGCTTCCTGGGGTTCGGCGGTCATGAAGGCTGCGCACAATAGCGCCAAACCCCGGCCAGGCAATCCCCGACCACTATAGGGTAGAGCGTGGCGGGAAACAGGGTTGCCTAGGTGCCGGTTCGGTGCGAGAAGCGCCGCGCCTCCGCATGAGGTCTCACGCTACCAGGTTTTCCGTTGAACGATCTCGCCTCCCATTTCGTCCTGCTGCTTTTTCTCGCGTCGCTTTTCGCCGGCTTTGTCGATTCGATTGCGGGCGGCGGCGGGCTTATCACCATTCCCGCCATGCTGATCGCCGGTATTCCGCCGCTCGAAGCGCTCGCTACCAACAAGCTGCAGTCGCAGTTCGGATCGGCTTCCGCGACCATAGCCTATGCCCGCAAGGGGCACGTCAACCTGCGGAAACAGTTGCCGATGGCATTCATGGCGTTCATGGGAGGCGTGTTGGGCGCCACCCTCGCCTCCCTCGTACCGGCCGAGTGGCTGGCAGCCGCCATTCCGTTTCTGCTTCTCGCGATCGCCATCTTCTTTGCGGCCAAGCCCAATCTTCATGACGTTGACAGTCACCAGCGAGTGACACCGTTCGTCTTCGGCCTGACCGCAGTGCCGATCGTGGGGCTTTACGACGGCGTGTTCGGTCCGGGCGCCGGCTCCTTCTACATGCTCGGGTTCGTGCTGCTCGCCGGCTTCGGCATGCTGAAGGCCACCGCACACACCAAGCTCCTCAATTTCGGCTCGAATTTCGGCTCCTTCATCGTCTTTGCCGCCACGGGCTCGCTGCTGTGGAAGATCGGGCTGGTGATGGGTGTCGGGCAGTTCCTGGGTGCCCAGGTTGGCTCTCGAATGGCGATGAAGAGCGGGGCGAAACTCATCAAGCCGCTGCTGGTGCTGTCATGCATGGCGCTCGCCCTGAAGCTGCTGGCCGATCCAACGCATCCGGTGCGCCTGTGGATGGGCGTCTAGCCCTTCAGCCTCAGCGGCAAACCGGCTGCAACCAGGAAGACCTGATCGGCGACGGCGCCGATCCTCTGATGCAGACGTCCGGCATGGTCGCGGAACTCGCGGGCCATCCTGTTTTCGGGAACGATCCCCATTCCGACTTCATTCGAAACCAGGATAAGCCCGCCCGAGAACCTGTCGAACGTCTGGAGAAGCCGAGAGCCGGCTGCGTCGACATCCTGCTCCTCCATCATCAGATTGGTAATCCACAAGGTCAAACAATCAACCACCAGGATCCTTCCGGCTGCATTGAGTTCTGCCAGCGCTCCGGGAAGGTCAACCGGCACATCATGCGTGACGAACAGGTCGCCGCGTTCAGCGCGATGGCGCGC
>JAEYTV010000197.1 GCA_023433855.1 Pseudomonadota bacterium
GCCCAGGTTCATCCCGTATTTCTCCTGGCGGAGGTAATAGGAACTGTCCACGTCGCGGAGCAGCGGAAGCTTGTGGCCGGCTCCCTTCGACCATGCGGCAAGCTCGGGGATTTCGTCGAACAGGATATACTGGTGGCTCATCACCATCATGGGGACATCGCGGCCGAACAGCTTTCCGACCTCCCGGGCGTAATAGCCCGCGGCGTTGACGACGTATTCGCAGGCGATCTCGCCCTTCGGCGTCGTCAGTATCCACTCACCCTTCTCCCGGCGCGCCGCTACGACGGGACAGAAGCGGATGACTTTCGCGCCCATGTCACGAGCGCCCTTCGCCAGCGCCTGAGTCAGTTGCGCCGGATCGATGTCGCCGTCATAGGGATCGTAGAGCGCACCGGCCAGTTCATGGGTTTCGAGGAAGGGGTATCTTCCGCGGATTTCGTCCGGCGATAGGATGTCGAGGTCCATGCCCTGGTACCGTCCCATCCCGACGACGCGCCGGAACTCGCGCAGACGCTCCTGCGTGTGGCCAAGGCGGATCGAGCCAGTGACATGGTAGTTCATCGGGTAGTCGACCAGATCGCCAAGCTCGCGATAAAGCGAAGCGGAATATCGCTGCATGTTCATGATCGACCAGGATGACGAGAAGGTAGGCACATTCCCGGCAGCATGCCAGGTTGATCCCGCCGTCAACTCGTTCTTCTCCAGAAGGACGCAATCCGTCCAGCCTGCCTTGGCAAGATGGTAGAGCGACGATGCGCCCACCGCTCCCCCGCCGATGATCACCACGCGCGCCCGTTCCGGCAATTCCGACATGCTTGAATGTTCCCTTTTCCGCTCGCAGGAGAGCAAGGAAATTGACAGGCATCAAGCAGGCAGGCAGGCTTTGTTGATCGAAAACTTCGATTAGCTGGGACATGGTCATTTGCCGGAGAGATGATGCAGATCGAGCTTCTGGAAACCTTCTTGGATCTGATGGAGACGCGGAGCTTCAACCGTACGGCAGAGCGCCTCAATCTCACCCAATCCACCATCTCCCATCGGGTCAATGCGCTCGAGGGCAGCATCGGCGGCAAGCTCTTCGTGCGGGGCAAGGGCGGCACGGTACCCACGGTGGCGGCTGTCAGGTTTCATGATCACGCCAGAAACCTTCGGCAGAACTGGCATGAGGCCCTGCGGGCGGTGGAGGCGGCTGGCAGCTACGAGCGGTCGATGCGCATCGGCATGCAGCATGACATCGCCGAAATCTGCGCCGGAGGTTTTCTAAAGGCTGCTCGCGAAGAGATGCCGACAACGACGATCTACCTTGAAGCAGATTATTCCAGCCAGATGAACCGCGACCTTGGAGACGGCAATCTCGACCTTGCCGTGCTGTATACCCCCCACTATCTGCCCGACCTGCATTATGAACGCGTCGGCGACCTCGTCTACGTTCTCGTCAGCACCAGCGCGGCAGCCGTTTCCCAGATCCGGCAGGAGGACTACATCTACGCCAATTATTCTCCGGCATTTGACCGCTTGCATAGGATTGCGCTGCCGCAGTTCTCGTCCGCCCGGTTGGCCACGGGCCGAAACCTGATGCTCGCGAACATCCTCTCGGCTTTGGGCGGGGCAACCTACGTCACATTGGCGACGGCGGAGGACCTCGCGAGCCGAAAGATAGCCCGCCGCGTGGTCGACGCACCCGAAATTCGCCAACCGGTATATGCAGCAACCAGCGTGCGGACCCGCCATTCGCACTACCACCGACGTCTGGTCGGCTTCCTCTCTGCTCTTCTTGCTTGAACGCATCGTGGGACGATAACGGAGCGGACGAGTAATAATCACTCACAAGAAGTATTGCCCTTCCAAGCAAGCAAGAACATTTCGCACGGATGTGGAGTAGGATACCCTCCTTCATGAAATCGATTCGTTCGAACAAGAAACTGATAGGTGAGGTTGCTTTGGGCGAGCAAAGTCATGTCGGTGAAGAAAATCAATCAATCGAATACTGGGCCATGAACCGCGCCCACCAGATCGTCATCCATCAAGGCATGAGTCTGGTGGAGGCGGCCCGCTCGCTCGATCACAAGCGAACCAACGCCAGCACCTATGCCTTGCGGCAGGCAATCATGGATTGTCTGTTGGAGGCGGTGACGCAGCGGCCGGACAGCACCGCAGCTGCTGCCGAGTAGATGCCCATCACTGAAAGTTGAGAAGACCGCGGCCCCGGAGAGTCGCCGCGCATGCAACCTGTGTTACAGTCTTCGTACGACGAACGCAGTGATGGATTGCAAATGCTTACAACACTTGCAGTACTTATGGCGCTTTCCGCTCCTATCGCGACGATGACCTCCCAATCGAGCGGAGGCGAGGTCGACGTGGAACTCGTCCTCGCCGTGGATACCTCGCGGTCCATGGACTACGAGGAGGTCCGCATCCAGCGCCAAGGCTATGTGGAAGCAATCCAACATCCGGAATTCATCCAGGCCGTGAAGACCGGCCTCATCGGAAAGATCGCGATCAGTTATTTCGAATGGGCCGGTGACATCGTGCCGAATTCGGTGATCGACTGGCAGGTCATCGAAACCGAGCAGGATGCCCTTGAGTTCGCTCGACAGCTGGAGGATCGCTCGATCGACACCCAGCGCCGCACCTCGATTTCTGCCGCCATCGCCAAGGGGGCAACCATGCTCCTTGCCAATTCCTACCATGGCACCAGGCAGGTGATCGACATCTCCGGCGACGGACCCAACAATTCAGGAAATCCGGTCGTGCCGACCCGCGACAAGGCGATCGAGGCAGGGGTGATCATCAACGGCCTCGCGATCATGCTCCGCCCCTCCGGAGCCCAGGGAACACTCGATCGATACTACGCCGACTGCGTCATCGGCGGTCCTGGTTCCTTCGTCCTGCCCGTCCACAAGATCGAGGACTTCGCGGTCGCGGTCCGGCGAAAGCTGGTCATGGAGATCAGCGGCATTCCGGGGGGTGGAGACGTCCGGAAGATCGCTGCTGACAACCCTGCCACCGACTGCCTCATCGGCGAAAAGCAATGGCAGGACCTCTTCGACCGCTGACGAAGCGGCGAGGGGGAACATAGTGGCTGTTTTGGAGTTTCCCTTCGCTTCACCGGGGAGGGCGGACTTGGACAACCGCGAGACACTGCAAACGGGCCATGGGCCTGATCATTCTCGCAAGTTCCTCGTCGGGCTCGGCCGTGGGGCCGCCGGTGCGGTGTTGTTCGGTATTCCCATGCTGATGACCATGGAAATGTGGCATCTGGGGTTTTACGCGGAACGGTACCGGCTCTTCATCCTCCTGTCCCTCAACATCCCGCTTCTGGTTCTGCTCGCCCATCGGATCGGCTTCGAGCGAACAACCACCTGGGCCGAAGCGTGGCGTGATGCAGCCATAGCGTACGGACTGGGGATCTTCATCAGCGCCGCCGTTCTCATCCTGCTGGGTGACATCGAACCGGATATGCCATTCTCGGAAATACTGGGCAAGATATCGATCCAGGCGGTGCCGGCGAGCATCGGAGCGCTGCTTGGCCGCTCGCAGCTGGGTGGACACACTGGCGAGGACGACGGCCAGCAGAACTCGGGGGAGGGGGAACATCGGGAGAGTGACGAGCCCCAGACCGTACAGAATGAAATTTCGACGAGCTACGGCCGAGAACTCTTCCTGATGGCTGTTGGTGCCCTCTTCCTCAATCTCAATGTCGCCCCGACCGAAGAAGTCATCCTTATCGCCTACAAGATGACCCCTTGGCATGCCTTGGCCATGCTCCTCGTGTCGATCGCGATCATGCACGGCTTCGTTTATGCCGTGGCCTTCAAGGGGACTCATGAGATCCCGGAGGGGACCCCATGGTGGCACGCACTTTTTCGGTTCACCTTCCCGGGATATGTGGTGGCCATGCTGATCAGCGTTTACGCCCTGTGGACCTTTGGCCGCCTGGATGACAGCGCGCCGATGCAGATGCTGATGTCCGTGGTCGTCCTGTCCTTTCCGGGCGCGATCGGCGCCGCTGCCGCCCGCCTCATCCTGTAACCGAGGACGCCATGACGACGATCAACAGACGATTCAGCACGGAAGCCGCCAAGCCTCATTGGGTGGAATGGGCCACCGGGGCAGTCTGCGCCGTTCTCGTCGTGGCCGCTATCGGCTCGATCGGCTGGGAAGCCTTCAGTGAAAACGATCTCCCGCCCGACTTCGCGGTCGAGATCACCGGCCGGACGCAGACCGGGAGCGGCTACCGCGTCGAGTTCGACATCTCCAACAAAGCGACACGCACGGCGGCGGCTGTCGTCGTCCGCGGGGAGATTCTCGACGGCGGCCAGATTGTCGAGGATGCCGAGGTGACATTTGACTATGTGGCAGCCGAGTCCAAGGCGTCCGGGGCTGTGCTTTTCGCCCAGGATCCCGCCGCTCGCGAGGTGCGCATTCGTCCGGTTGGGTACACCGACCCCTAGCGAGCCGCATGGGGAGCACGCCCACGGGGTGCTTGCCGGGCGGCGGCGGTAGCTCACGGATGCAAAGTTTTGTGACATTTTGTGTGGTGCATGATCGGATCATTCTTCGGCCATACGCGTTGGCGATTGCTGCTCGGCCCGTGATTCATCGGGACGAATAATCAAAGGAGTAACAGGGATGAAGAAGTTTCTTGCACTGGGGCTGGCTGCGGTACCGGTACTGGCGACGCCGGGAGCCACTCTGGCCGCTGACGTCCTCTCCCGCGGGGATCAGGTTCCCGTCTACGAGGAGGCAGATCCCCGTGGCGGTGTCCGGATAGGATATCTCGATTGCACGATCGGCGGCGGTGTCGGTTACGTGATCGGTTCGGCCAAGGAAGCCGACTGCGTGTTCACGTCGGCGATCGGCAGCGAACCGCTCGACCAATATACCGGTGTTGTGCGCAAGATGGGCGTCGACCTGGGCTTCACGACCCGGTCGCGGCTGATCTGGGCGGTGTTCGCTCCGACTGCCGGCTATCATCGCGGATCGCTCGCCGGCCTCTACCAGGGTGCGACCGCGGAAGCGACTGTCGGTGCCGGTATCGGAGCCAACGTGCTCGTCGGCGGGACGGCCGGATCGATCCAGCTGCAGACGGTGAGCCTAACGGGCCAGCTCGGCCTGAACGTCGCAGCAACCGGTACGTCCGTGACCTTGACACCCGCAAGCTGACGAAACGAACATTCTGCCCCTCCTGAGGGGCAGAATGTTCTTCCCGCACCATACGACTGGACCCCTCCCCGGAAGAGCCCAATCAGCCGCGGGCGCAAGCGGCTCGCGTCATCGGTTGCGCAGTCTGCCCTCCAGCAGGTCGAGAATGGAGTTGGCGGCATCGAGCACGTTCGTGCCCGGACCAAAGACCGCCGAAACGCCATGTTGCATCAGATAATCGTAATCCTGGCGCGGGATGACACCGCCGACCACGACGACGATATCGTCGGCGCCCTTGGCTCGGAGTGCGTCCACCAGCTGCGGTGCAAGCGTCCGGTGGCCTGCCGCTAGCGAGGACATACCGATCACCTGCACCTTCTCCGCAATCGCGAGATCGGCGGCTTCCTCCGGCGTCTGGAAGAGCGGTCCGGCCAGCACGTCGAAGCCGATGTCCCCGAAGGCCGAGGCGATGACCTTGGCCCCGCGATCATGGCCGTCCTGGCCGAGCTTGGCGATCAGGATCTTCGGTTTCATTCCGAGCGCTCCCGCGTAACCCGCGAGACGCGAAACGATGGTCCGGTATTCCGGGTCGTCCTGATAGGCGGGTCCGTAGATGTCGCTGACCACCTCCGGAACGGCCGAATGACCGCCAAAGGCCTGCCGCATCGCGTCCGATATCTCGCCCACGGTGGCGCGGGCGCGGGCCGCCTCGATCGCGACCGCCAGCAGGTTCCCTTCGCCGCTCTCGGCTGCTTCTTCCAGAACGGCAAGGGTCTGCGCCACGCGCTGCGGATCGCGCTGGCGACGGGCCTGTTCGAGCCGCTTGATCTGCGCAAGCCGCACGGCAGTGTTGTCGATCGCGAGGATATCGATCTCCTCCTCGTTCTCCAACCGGTACTTGTTGACGCCGACGATGATCTCCTCGCCCCGGTCGACCCTTGCCTGCCGCTTGGTGGCCGCTTCCTCGATCAGCCGCTTCGGCAGGCCGTCGGCCACGGCCTTGGTCATGCCGCCGAGCTTCTCCACCTCCTCGATCAGCGCCCAGGCCTTTTCCGCCAGCTCATTGGTGAGGGTCTCGATGTAGTAGGAGCCGGCGAGCGGATCGACCACCTTGGTGATGCCGGTCTCCTGCTGCAGGATGAGCTGGGTATTGCGGGCGATGCGGGCGGAGAAATCCGTCGGCAGCGCCATCGCCTCGTCGAGCGCGTTGGTGTGCAGCGACTGCGTCCCGCCAAGGACTGCCGACAGGGCCTCGTAGGCCGTACGCACCACATTGTTGTACGGGTCCTGTTCCTGCAGCGACACGCCCGATGTCTGGCAATGGGTGCGCAGCATCAGCGAGGACGCCTTCTGTGGCTTGAAATCCTCCATGATCGACGACCAGAGGAGGCGAGCCGCACGGAGCTTGGCGATTTCCATGAAGAAGTTCATGCCGATCGCGAAGAAGAAGGACAGCCGTCCGGCGAAGTCGTCGACGTTAAGGCCCTTGGCAAGTGCCGCGCGGACATATTCCCGCCCGTCGGCGAGCGTGAAGGCGAGTTCCTGCACCAGCGTGGCGCCGGCTTCCTGCATGTGGTAGCCGGAAATCGAGATCGAGTTGAAGCGGGGCATTTCCTTCGCCGTATACTCGATGATGTCGGCAACGATCCGCATGGAAGGCTCCGGCGGATAGATATAGGTGTTGCGGACCATGAACTCCTTGAGGATGTCGTTCTGGATCGTGCCGGACAGCTCGGCGCGCGAACAGCCCTGCTCCTCCCCGGCGACGA
>JAEYTV010000226.1 GCA_023433855.1 Pseudomonadota bacterium
ATTGAAGCCCTGTGGCGTCGCGAAGCGCATGTCGTTGGAATCGAGCGTGTAGGGCAGCACGAGGTGCGGGCCCTTCGGCCCGTCCACCCAATAGGGCAGGTCGTCGGCATAGCTGTCGGAGGAGTAAAGGAAGCCGCCCTCCTCCGCGACCAGCCGCTGCGTGTTCATGGAGCAGCGGCCGGTGTACCAGCCCAGGGGGCGCTCTCCAGTCACCTCGGTGTGGAGGCGGATCGCCTCGGCGATCTGGCGGCGCTCCTCCTCCTCGCTCATGTCCTTGTGCTCGATCCACTTCAGGCCGTGGCTGGCGATCTCCCAGCCGGCCTCCTTCATGGCCGCAACCGCCTCCGGATTTCGCGCCATGGCAAGCGTCACGCCATAAACGGTCGCCTGCACCTTAAGTTCGGTGAACAGGCGCCAGAGCCGCCAGAAGCCGGCGCGCGATCCATATTCGTAGATGGACTCCATGTTGAGGTTGCGCTGATTCGGCCAGGCTGCTGCCCCGACGATTTCGGAGAGCAGGTTCTCCGAAGCTGCGTCCCCATCGAGGACGCAACTCTCGCCGCCCTCTTCGTAGTTGATCACGAACTGCACGGCGACATGGGCGCCGCCCGGCCATTTCGGATCGGGGATGTTCCGGCCATAGCCGACGAGGTTGCGCGGATAGTCCTGTGCCTGCATCAAATCACCCCGGGTGTCGCGTTCGGCGGAACGGTAGCGCACCCGCTCCATCGCTGTCGAGATCCAGCACCCCGAATCGCCGTTCATCCGCCCCCCGTCAGCGGACCACGCTGGCCGCGCCTCGATCGGGATAGAGGTGTCGGCAGGGCGATCAGGCAGTCTTGCGGACGCCCACCCGCCCCAAGGGATGGAGCGAGTGCACCATGAGCGGGGCGCCTGCCTCCTCCTCTATGAACAGGGCCAGATTGGCGACGTCTATCTCTCTTTCGAGAAGGGGATTGAAATACGTCCGCAACGGAGGCTCAAGCCGGGGGATGTCGGCGGGAGAAAGCGGCCCGGTCAGCGGCATGTGGAAGCGGAACTCCTCCATCACATAGGGGTAGCCCCAGCGATATAGATTGGCGAGCTGGGCTGCCGAAAGATCGCCGGGATCGCTGCGTTCCAGCTCGGTTTCCGTCGGGGGAGCCCGGAAGGAGTCGAATTCCTGAACGACGCAGGCAGCCAGGAACTGCATGGCCGCGCAAGGAGATATCGGCGCAAGGCCGAAGAAGTTGCCGAGCCTTGCGACCTCCAGGCGCTGCAGCGCAAACGGTGTCTGGTTGCCGGCAAACCGCATCAGGTGACGCAGCAGCCTCTGTTCGGTGACACCTGCCGCCGGCCGAAACGGCGCCTTTAGCATTGCCTGAAAACCGGTGCGCCGCGGCAGTGCCGTGTGGAAAGCGATGTCCGGCAGGTCGAGGCCGCGGATCGACGGGGGCTCCGTCGCCTCCCCGGAAAAGGCGTTTCGCCCGAGCCATTGGCCGGCAGCGAGCACCAACGGATCATGAGCCGGGGGTGTGAAATGAATGGAATAGCGCATGCGTCACCTTCTCATGCTTCCCTTCCCCGACCCGAACGTCAGGCATTGCTCTGCATCCCCGCCGTCCGGTTACGTGATTTGCATGACAGGTTGACGACGCCGGAGGCGGAGGGTCACGAAGAGGCGGCTGCGAGGTGGTCCTGAAAGCCGAAGGAGCTGGGAAGCTGGATCTTGGAAGCGCCCAGACCGGCAAGGGCGGCGTCCGCCAGCCGGTGGGCAAGGCCGAAGCTCACCTTGAAGCCCCCGGTAAGGGCAATGACCCTGGGATGATCCGGATGCGGCCCGACCAACGGATCGCGGCCGACCGCCTTCGGGCGCAGCCCCGCCCAGCGTTCGACGACGGGGGCATCCCCCAAGCCTGGAACCAGTTCTCTTGCCCGATCGACAAGGAGGTCGAGTTGCGAGTCGGTGGACACCGGGTCGTCAAAGCTGTTCTCGCTGGTGCTGCCCACCGCCACGTGGCCGTCCTCATGGGCAATCACGTAAAGCCCGTTCAGGTAGATGATCGGCATGGCTGCTTCCATCCTGGCCGCGAGCAGCGCCGCCTGCCCCTTGACCGGTTGGCCGAGGGGCCGTCGCAGCGGCTGCGAGAGTTCCTCCAGAAGCGGGAACGACGCACTGCCCGCCGCAACGATGCAGTGACCGTAGGCAAGTGTCCCGCCGGATCGAAAGATCACCCGGTTCCCGTCCGGATCGATCCGCGCCACTTCCTGTCCCTTGAGGATCCGGACGCGGCTGCTGGTCCGGAGTGCGGCGACCAGCGCCGACACAAGACGCCGCGGAGAGACGCGGGCCGCCAGCGTATCGTGGACGAGGCCCGCGCCGCAAAAGCTTTCCTCCGGCCATCCTTCATCGGCGGGCCGGTCTGTGACATGCCAGTGGAAGCGACGTCCATGCCGATGCCAGTGTGCCTCCGCGTCCTTCGAGTGGCGCAGCGCAATTGGCCGCAGATGAGCTTGCGGCAAAGGTATCAGCCGCCCGCAGCGACGATAGCCGCAGGCGAGCCCCGTGGCGGCCTCGATCTCGGCAATCTCGTCCTCGAGCGACACCAGGGCGTCATACTGGAACTGCTT
Source organism: Pseudomonadota bacterium (assembly GCA_023433855.1). Lineage (GTDB taxonomy): Bacteria > Pseudomonadota > Alphaproteobacteria > Rhizobiales > Rhizobiaceae > Neorhizobium. The sequence continues at coordinate 2,611 of JAEYTV010000226.1, forward strand.
CTTGTCGTTCCATCGGTCGGGCATGTGCGGCATCAGCGCGCCGAGAAGCCCGCCGCTTGCCCCCTGCCCCGGTCGGCCGGCATCCACCAGAACCGTCGACACGCCGAGCCGGTCCGCCTTCAGCGCGGCCCAAAGGCCCATGATCCCGCCGCCGATGATGACGAGCTCTGCTGATCCGGGTGATTCGGGAAACGGGCGAGGATCCGATTGACCGACCGTCCCGGCAGGATTATCCGCATGTCCCATGAGCGACCGTGATCCCGAAAATCTTGCCCCCGCCGAGAAGGCTGCGAACCGTCCGGCTGTGGAATGGCATGACGGCGATATGCCGTATTCCAGCGAGTTTGGCGACCACTTTTATTGCCGCACCGACGGGCGGCTGGAATGTGCCCATACCTTCCTCGCCGGCAATGGCCTTCCGGCGCGCTGGACTGGCCTTCCGTCACCGGCCGGAGACTTCCGGATCGGCGAACTCGGCTTCGGCACCGGCCTCAACTTCTGCGAGACATGGCGGCAGTGGAAGCTTTTCCGACCGGCCGGGGGAACGCTCCACTTCACGTCCTTTGAACTTTACCCCATGCAGCGGGACGAGATCGACCGTGCATTGTCCCGCTGGCAGGAGATCGAGCCGGAGCGTCAGGCACTTGTCGCCGCCTGGCCGGATCTGCCACAGGGCCATATCGACCTTCCGATGGATCGGCAAACCCGGCTGACGGTGGTTTGTGGCCCCGCCCTGCTCGGGGTGGCGGCTGCGTCACCGGGCTTCGATGCCTGGTTCCTGGATGGCTTTGCCCCCGCACGCAACCCGGACATGTGGTCGCCCGAACTCCTGCAGGCTCTTTTTCGGAAGACGAAACCAGGCGGTACCTTCGGCACCTATGCCGCAGCCGGGTTCGTGCGGAGGAACCTGCAGGAGGCGGGCTTTGAAGTCGAGCGCCGGCCGGGTTTTGCAGGCAAGCGCGAGATGCTGTGCGGCCGCAAAGGCTGATCGCCGGGAAGGCTCTCAGCATCGCCCCCGGAACCGCAACCTTAACCGGGAGGGCCACTCCTTCCGGCTTCAGTTCAAGGCGGCCGCCCCTCCTTCGCCACCGATCCAGGCCCGGATCTTGGCCTCCAGTATTTCGGGGCTGATCGGCTTCGAAAGATAATCGTCCATGCCTGCCTTGAGGCATAGCTCGCGATCCGTTTCGAGCGCATGCGCGGTAACCCCGATGATCGGGGTGTGGCTTCCGCTTTCCCTTTCCAGTTCGCGGATCTTCTCCGTCGCCTGATGGCCGTTCATGACCGGCATCGAGACATCCATCAGGATCACCGCCGGCCGATGCTCCTGCCACGCCTTCACGGCTTCGGCGCCGTTGTTGACGATCTGGAACAACCAGCCTGTCGTCTGGAGGATCTGGGTGAAGACGATCTGGTTGACCTCGTTGTCCTCGGCGACCAGGACGTCGAGGGTCGCAGCGGCGTTGACCGGCGCCGTTGATCCGGCCGGCTCCTCGGCAGCTATGAGCCGCTGACCGGTCGGAAGTCTCAGGATGTTGGCGGGACCGGAGCCGGGGAGCGACGCCCCTTCGGAACCAACGGCGCCAAGCTGCGGACTGCCGCCAACCAGAAGGTTCTCGAGGGCACGGCGCCTGGTGCGGATGGTACGCACGACATCGATGATCGTGCTTCGAAGCAGATTGGCCCGTGCCGGTTTCATCAGATGCGCCTGGATGTTCAATGCGGCGAAGGTGCTGTCGTCGCTCGCCATGTCCATCGAGGTGAGGAAGATCACCCCGGTCCCCTCGAAACGGGGGTCGCCTCGCAGGTGTTTTGCGAAATCGAGGCCGTTCATCTCTGGCATGTGGTAGTCGAGGACCACGGCATCGACTACCACGCCGATGCGCGCTGCTTCGCGCAGAATGGCGAGTCCTTCGGCGCCGCCATCCGCAGCCACCGTGTCGAACCCCCACATGGTCAGTTGTTCGGAGAGGATGCGGCGGTTGACCGAATTGTCGTCCACCACGAGGATCCGTGCCCCGGTTGTATTGATCGGCAACACGGCCTGGACATTGCGCTGGCTGACGATGTCGAACGGCAGATGAACCGTGAAGACCGAGCCACGACCGTATTCGCTTTCCACGTCGATGCGCCCGCCGAAGAGTTCGGTGAGCCCGGCGGTAATCGCCAGCCCAAGCCCGGTACCCTCGTGGCGGCGGGTGGACGAGGTATCCACCTGCGAGAACTTCTCGAACACCGACTGCAGCTTTTCCTCGGGAATGCCGAGCCCGGTATCCTCGATCCGCACCGTCAGCATCATCTGCCCCGGGCCGGTCGGTTTTGAACTCAGGTCTATGAAGACATGCCCCTTCTCGGTGAACTTGACCGCATTGCCAACCAGATTCGTGATGATCTGCCGGAACCGGCCGGCATCGCCCATGACCGTCTCCCGGACCGCCACATCACCACGGACGATGAGCTCGATGTCCTTTTCCGCAGCCGACGACGAAAGCAGCGTCGCCACGTCCTCGATGGCTTCGACCGGATCGAAGGGCGCTTTGCGCAGCTTCATCTGACCAGCGTCGATCTTGGAGAAATCCAGGATGTCGTTGATGATGGTGAGCAGAGCGTTGCCGGACTTCACGATGATGTCGATGAAGGTCTTCTGACGCGTGTCGAGGTTGGACTTGGCAAGCAGTTCCGCCATGCCGAGCACGCCGTTCATCGGGGTGCGGATTTCGTGGCTCATATTGGCGAGGAACTCGGACTTCGCGCGGTCGGCCGCTTCCGCGCGATGCAGGAGCCGCGTCAGTTCGCCTTCCCGCTCCTTTGCCTCGGTGACATCGGTGAAGATCGCCAGCCAATGGTCGCTGCCGGTGATGTTTGCGTCCACATGGATCCACTTGCGACCGTGGACCCGGAAAGTTGCGGAAACCGGTTTTCCGGCCGCGACGCTTTCCTCCCAGTTCCTCAGGATCTCACTCGTTTCCTCCGCAGTCCCGAGATCTCCCCGCGTGACGCAGAACCGGAAGATATCCCGCCAGACACAGCCGGCGCGCGTCATATCCGCAGGCATGTCGAGCATCGACGACAATGCGTCATTGGAGAAGATGATCTCGCCATCGTGAAGGATCAGGAGCCCCTGCGACATGGCGCTGGTGGCGTCGCGCATCAGCGCGCCGTGCTGTTCCAGCGCCGCGCGCGCTTCCTGAACCTCCTCCTCGCGCCGCCGGATGGCGGTGATGTCCATGTAGGTCAGCAGCACCTTGTCACCGGAAAGACGGGTGCTGGAAATCACGATGACCCGGCCGTCGCGGCTGCGGACCTCGACCGGGGTAGCTTCTCCATCGGCGCTCAGGGCCTGGATCCGGCTCTGGTAGATCTCCTCGAAGCTCTGGCTGGAATCCGAATAGATGCCCCGGTCGAAATTGACCTTCAGAAACTCGCGGTAGGAGCGCCCCGGCAGTTCGAATTGCTCGCCCGCGTCCCAGAAAGCATAGAAACTGGGATTTGCGTATTCGAACCGGAAGGTGGAGTCGAGGATCACGATCCCGACCGGGATCGCATCCAGGATGGTCTGCAGGTCCTGGCTGACCTTCTCGGCCTTTCTCTGCGCCTCCTTGATCAGCGACACATCCGTTCGCGAACACACGAGATGATGCTGGCCGTCCTGGGTCGTGATGCGCCGGAGGCGGGTGATCACCGGAACCGTCGAGCCGTCCGGGAACGTCACATCCTCGGACTTGTCAATGGCTTCGCCTGCGAGGACCCGCAGGTTCTCGTCAAGAAAGCGTTCCGCCGCGTGCGGGAACATCTCCGTTTCGGTTTTGCCGAGATATTGCTGGCGCGGAGCTCCCAGCATCTCCTCGTAGGCAGCGTTTGCATAGGTGAGCTGGCGGTCGCTGTTGCGCACGAATACCGGAACCGGCAGGTCCTCAAGGACGGAACGGAACAGTCCCGTCTCGGAGATCTGCGTCCGGAGCAGGATCTCCTGCTCCTTGAAGTCGGTCACGTCATGGCGGACCGCGAGCAGCAGACCGTTTTCAAGACGCTTGTTGAGACTTCTCATCCATCGGCCGTCGGATAGCTGATAGATGTTCTCCGAATACGGCAGGCGAAAGGGCTTCATGCGCTCTTCGATCCAGTCAGCCTTGCCGGTTGGACTGGCAGCGCTTTTGTGCGCAGCAAGATGCAGGCGCCGGTCATAGGCGTGACCGAGAATTTCCTGCAGACTCATGCCACGGCGTACTTCGATCGACATCGAGGCGAAATAGTTGGAAAGCTCGGCGTTCCAGAACAGCAGGGCATCGTTCTTGTCATAGATGCCGATGCCCATCTCCAGCATGTCCAGGGCGTCGTCGATCAAACCGCCTTCGACGATGTGACTGTCCTCGCGGTCCTTGCGGTGCGGCGCCAAACCCGATGCGGCGCCTGCGACCTCTTTGCCGGGCTGGGCAAAGGTGCCGAAGAGATAGGTATGGTCGTGCTCCGTCAGGAACCGTTCAATGCGGATCTCGTGGAGAATGACCCCTGACGGGTCGAAGCAGAGCACGGTCTCATCCGTACCGAAAACGATCGCCCTGCATTCCTTCTCGCGCCGGTCCGCATCCTGTCCCACGCCTGAGAGATCGCGGCTGCTGCCTCCCACAAGTTCATCGGGCGAGGCGTCAAAAAGGCTGGCATAGGCGGCGTTCACCGCCACGTATGTCAGGGCGCTGTCCTTGATGAAAGCGGGGTCGCGCAGAGAACGGATCCGTTCGCATGCAGTCTTCAACAGTTCGCTTTCTGTCTCCACTGTCCCCCGCTCCGACCTTTCGGCTGCCCGACAAAGCCCGATTCGCTGTTCCCTTATCGGCCGATAAAACCATAGCGAGCGTTAACAACATGTTGTCATAACGACTGGAAGCCCCGCTTCACGAAGCCTCGCCTGAGACGCGCCGCAACCACGGCTGCATGGGAGGCCCGGAACGCAAAGCCGGTCACGCCACGAGGGTGAGCCGTCTTAGCCACGAACAGGAAGGCCGCGCAGGCGCCGGAACCGGAGCGGCACATCTTCACAGGCGCCGCGTCGAGGGACGTGCCGAAACCGGATGAACCAACTAAAGTCGCAACTTTGCCTTGCTTTCTTCACAATGAACCTGCGGGTTGCGAACGCACGAAGACACCTCCACCCTGAGTAGAGCGAGGCTGAACGTCCGTTCAGACTAAAGGACCACGCCTTCCATCAATCCGCCGCCTTTCGATCCGAACTATTCCGCACTGCCCTTCACAACGAGGGAAAGGAACAGGAACGATGTCCCTACTGAACAAAAGCATTACCGCGGGCTTGGCCGCACTGACCGTCGCAGGGTGCCTGGCGGCAGCGGCGCCGGATGCCCAGGCCCGCGACCGGCACCACCATAACGATGTTCTGACCGGCGTCGCAGCCGGGCTTGCGGGCGGCCTGATCGGTGGCGCCATTGTCTCGGGTGCACAGCGGCCGGTCTACGTCGAACCGGAATACGAATATGCACCTCCACCCCCGCCGGTCTATCGGCGCACCTACCACCGGACGGAGTATGTGCCTCGCTGCCACTATGAGTGGGTCGAGAATGAATGGGGTGACGCCTATCGCGCACGCGTTTGCGACGAATATTGAACTCTTTCCTCCCTGCCTGACCCCCAGCCTGCTTCCGCAACCGCGGTGGCAGGCTTTCTCGACCTGCCCGGCGGTACGTCCCTCGCATTTGCAAAACCCTCACTTGACTTTTGCGCGAAAACGCCCCAAATGCGGGCAAGCTTTCACCTTCCGGCCGCCGCGTGAGCTGGCCCTGCGTCATCATAGTCGCAAAGAAGGAACAAGGCGCACAGATAGATCGCCCTGACCCTCAGGGTTTAAGCGCTGGAAAGTTTTTTCCAACTTGCAAGTTCCCACTTCACGCGGGGTTCTTGACGCCGCAAGCAGACCGAACCGCATTGGGCGTGTTCGGCGCTACGCTTATGGCGCCCCGAAAAGGTATTCGACTTGACGAATTTCCAGGAGCTTGGCCTCGCCAAGCAGCTCGTAGCCACTCTTTTTGCTCTCGGTTACGAGACACCGACGCCGATCCAGGAACAGGCGATCCCACATCTTCTCCAAGGCCGCGACATGATCGGCCTCGCCCAGACCGGCACCGGAAAGACGGCCGCATTCGGCCTGCCCCTCATCGAAATGCTGTTGAAGGACCCGAAGCGGCCCGACAATCGCACCGCGCGCACATTGATCCTTGCGCCGACCCGCGAACTGGTCAACCAGATCGCCGTCAACCTCAAGAGCTATGTCCGCAACACCCCGCTGAAGATCAACGCCGTCGTTGGCGGCGCTTCGATCAACAAGCAGCAGCTGCAGCTTGAAAAAGGCACAGACATCCTCGTCGCCACCCCCGGTCGCCTGCTCGACCTCGTTGCGCGGCGCGCGATCGGCCTTACCACCGTACGTTATCTTGTGCTCGACGAAGCCGACCAGATGCTCGATCTGGGTTTCATCCACGACCTGCGTAAGATCTCCAAGATGGTTCCCAAGAACCGCCAGACCCTGCTGTTCTCGGCCACTATGCCGAAGGCAATCGCCGATCTGGCTGCAGACTTCCTGAAGGATCCCATCCAGGTTTCGGTAACGCCCCCCGGCAAGGCCGCCGACAAGGTGGAGCAGTTCGTGCATTTCGTTGCCGGCAAGAACGACAAGACCGACCTTCTCAAGAAGTCGCTCGGAGAGAACCCGGATGGCCGCGCCATGGTCTTCCTGCGCACCAAGCATGGCGCCGAGAAGCTTTCCAAGCATCTGGAACATGTCGGCTTCAAGGTGGCCTCCATCCATGGCAACAAGAGCCAGGGACAGCGCGAACGCGCGCTGAAGGCCTTCCGCGACAATGACATCCGTGTGCTCGTTGCAACCGACGTTGCAGCTCGCGGCATCGATATTCCCGGGGTCACCCACGTCTTCAACTACGATCTTCCCGAAGTACCGGACGCCTACGTGCACCGCATCGGCCGCACCGCCCGCGCCGGCCGCGACGGCATTGCGATTGCCTTCTGCGCGACCGACGAGACCGGTCTCCTGCGCGACATCGAGAAGCTGATGGGGATCGAGATCGCCACGGCATCCGGCGAGCGGCCGGAAGGCATGAGCCGACCGGCACGCGGCGGCGGCAATCGTGGTGGGGCCGGCCGTGGCCGAGGCGGCAATGGTGGCGGACAGGGCCGCGGAGCCGGTGGCGGCGAAGGTCGTCCCGAACGCCGCGAACGTCCTGCCCGCAAGCCGTTCTTCGCCTCGGAAGGCACCGACGGCGCCAGCCGGACGGAAGAACGCGGTGGTCGGTCGAACGGCGGGCGCCCTCAGCGCAGCGAACGCCGCAACGAGGATTTCCGCGGCCAGCGCCGCGGCGAGGAAGCACCCCGGCTGAACGTCGACAGCGACCTCGCTTCGACATCCGATTTCCGGCCTTCGAAAAAGCAGGGGCCGCAGAACGGCGACGGACGGACGCCGCGCGGCGAACAGCGCAAGGGCAATGCCGGACCGAGGCCACACGCAACCCATGCTCCGCACGAGCCGGGCCAGCAGCGCCAGGCCCGCAACGGCGGCCATGGACGCCCGGCAAATCCTGCCCCGGCCGCCGGTGAGAACCGCGGCCCGGTCCGTTTCGGCAACGACAGCCGTGACGGTGGACATCAGGGCCGCAAGCGTAGCCGGGCGTAGAGATCCGGCCGAGACGTCGAACACGAAAGAGGTCGCCGAGGCGGCCTCTTTTTTTGCGCCGCGAGCGCCTTGGGCGTCAAGCCTTCCTGTTGACGAGATAAATACCCGCGACCACCACGGCCGTCCCGGCGATCATCGGCCAGGTCAGCGCTTCTCCGAACATGATCGCGGCTTCGATGGCGACCACCGGTGGCATCAGATAGATCAGGGAGGCTGCCCGGGACACCTGGCCGCGGCGGATGAGGTAGAGCAGCAATGCAACGGCGCCCATCGAGACACCGAGGACCGACCAGGCCATTGCAAGGATCGCTTCCTTGGTCCAGTCGAAACGCAGGTCCTCCAGACCGATCGCGAGCGGCAGCGTTACAGCGAAAGCGCCGATGAACTGCAGCGTGGCGGTGGAAAACAGATCCCCCTCCTGCAGGTACTTTTTCTGGTACAACGTGCCGTAGGTTGCCGAGACCATCGCAACCAGATTTATCATCACCGGCAGGAAGAGCCCTGCCAGACCCCGGTCGAAAACGTCCATCAGCTGGGGCGAAATCGCCACGACGATGCCAGCGAAACCAAGTCCAAGGCCTGCCTTCTGCACGCGGGCAAGTCGCTCCCCGACAAAGAATGGGGCGGCCAAGGCCGTCAGCAGCGGCTGCAATCCGGCAATGATCCCGGACAGCCCGGCCGGCACTCCCCGGCCGATCGCATACCAGACACCGGCGAGATAGAGCCCGTGCAGGAAGATGCCGGACACGATCGCGTGGCTGATCTGGCTGGCCGTCCGCGGCCATTGCGCCCTGAGCAACAGGCAGACGCCGGCGAATGCGAGGGCTGCGAGGGCGTGTCGCACAGCCAGAAAGGTGAGCGGGTCGGCATGCGCTGCCGCATATTTCGCGACGATCCAGCCGGTGGACCACAGGAAGACAAAGACGGCCGGAGCGAATCGATCGAGCATGAAAATTCCGGCCGGGTGTCTGGAATGGGTCTGAGCTTCTAGGCTGACGGCGCTCGACGGTCAAAACAGAAAAACTCATGATCAGGTTCAGCAAACCTGCGCATTGCCTGGGCAGCTGATGTTTTTCGATGCAGCGGCACAACTTTCTGCCGGAATGGTCGGCTCCATTGCCGAAGCCGGGTGGCCGTCTCTCCCCGGCATGATGAGGCGGAACTTTGCACCGTCCGTTTCTACTCCATGAAACGAGCATGGTTCTTGCATTGCCCCCTACATTGTACTCAAATGGCGGAAAAAAGGGAACGCGCCTTTGGCATTCGATGAAATGTTCACTGCGGATAACCTTCCGCGCCCTCCGTATAAATCCTATCATGAATGGTATACCAGCCAGGACGCCGCGCACCTGATAAGAAAGACTCAGGACGCGGAAAACATCTTCCGGAAGACGGGCATCACCTTCGCGGTCTATGGCCACGCCGACAGTTCCGAAAAGCTCATTCCCTTCGACATCATTCCGCGCATCATCTCGGCCCGCGAATGGCGAAAGCTTGCCCAGGGCATCGAACAGCGGGTTCTGGCACTGAATGCCTTCCTCGATGACATCTACCACAAGCAGGAAATCATCAAGGCCGGCCGTATTCCGCGCGAACTGATCGAAAAGAACGTCGCCTTCCTGCCCGAGATGATCGGCTTCAAGCCCCCGGGCGGCGTCTACACCCATATCGTGGGTACGGATATCGTGCGCACCGGAGAGGACCAGTTCTTCGTCCTGGAGGATAACGCTCGCACCCCGTCAGGCGTTTCCTACATGCTGGAAAACCGGGAAACCATGATGCAGATGTTTCCCGAGCTGTTCAGCTTGAACAAGGTGCAGAGCGTCGAGGACTATCCCCGCCTGCTGCGCCAGTCGCTGGCGTCACTTGCACCTCCCGGCTGCAAGGGCCGGCCGCGGGTCGCAGTGCTGACGCCGGGCATCTACAATTCAGCCTATTACGAGCATTCCTTCCTGGCCGACCAGATGGGCGTCGAGCTTGTGGAGGGCTCGGACCTTCGCGTCATCGACGGCCGCGTGAAAATGCGCACAACCCAGGGCTACGAGGCGATCGACGTGCTTTACCGCCGCGTCGACGACGACTTCCTGGATCCCCTCACCTTCCGGCCGGATTCGGCACTCGGCATTCCCGGCATCGTGGACGTCTACCGCGCCGGCAACATCACCATCGCCAACGCGCCGGGAACGGGCATTGCCGACGATAAGGCAATCTATTCCTACATGCCCGAGATCGTCGAGTTCTATACCGGGCGCAAGGCGCTTCTTGAAAACGTGCCGACATGGCGCTGTTCGGAGCCCGCAAGCCTCAAATATGTGCTGGAGCATATCGAGGAACTGGTCATCAAGGAGGTGCACGGCTCGGGGGGCTACGGCATGCTGGTCGGACCGACTGCAACCAAGAAGGAACGCGCCGACTTTGCCGAAAAGCTCGCGGCCACGCCCGGGAACTACATCGCCCAGCCGACGCTAGCGCTCTCCACCGTCCCCATCTTCGTCAACAAGGGCATAGCGCCAAGGCACGTAGACCTGCGCCCCTATGTTCTCGTCTCCGACAAGGTGAAGATCATTCCGGGCGGCCTGACCCGCGTTGCCCTCAAGCAGGGCTCACTGGTGGTGAATTCCAGCCAGGGCGGCGGCACCAAGGACACATGGGTTCTGGAAGATTGATCGAGGTCGTAGTCACATGCTCGGAAGAACTGCAAACGGCCTCTACTGGATGTTTCGCTACATCGAAAGGGCAGAAAACATCGCCCGCCTTGTTGACGCGGGGTTGCGCGTTTCGCTGACGCGTGCCGGCTCCTCGGACGAGGACTGGCATGGCGTCCTGGAAAGTGCCGGCGTCCGCGAATCCTATTCGCAAGTCCATCCGGACCTGAGGGCTGCGGATGCGATCGACTACCTGCTGCGCGACACGTCGAACGCATCAAGCGTGATGTCCTGCATCGAGTGGGGCCGCAACAACGCCCGCATGGTGCGCACGGCTTTGACACGCGAAACATGGGAAGCGACGAACGAAGCCTGGATCGACCTGAAGGCCGCCCTGGCCAACCCCCTGAGGCCCGCCGACCTGCCCGAACTGATCGACAAGATCAAACACCGGTGCGGACTGATCCGCGGCGCATTCCACGGTTCGATGCTGAGAAACGATCTCTACAATTTCTCGCGAATCGGCACCTTCATCGAGCGGGCCGACAACACGAGCCGCATCCTCGACGTGAAATATTACGTGCTGCTGCCATCGGTCAGTCAGGTCGGTTCGGCGCTCGACAACTTCCAGTGGGAATCCATCTTGCGCTCCGTTTCGGCGCACCGCTCCTACGGCTGGGTTTATGACGGCGACTACCAGGCGGCCAACATCGCCGACTTCCTGATCCTCAAAAAGCAGATGCCGCGATCGCTCGCCTACTGCTACGAGAAGATCGTCAGCAATCTCTGTTACCTTGCCGAGGATTACGGCGAGAAGCTGAAGGCTCATGCGACGGCGGAGGCGATCCGCTCGACCCTGAACCGGGGCTCGGTTTCGGAGATCATGGACCATGGATTGCACGAGTTCCTCGAGGATTTCGTCGCCCGAAACAACCAGCTGAGCATCGAGATTTCCGAAGGCTACCGCTTCTATCAGTAGGATGACCGCCATGCGGCTGAAGATCTCCCACACGACCGAGTATGTCTACGACGCACCAGTGGCCTATTCCTTGCTGCGCATGCGGCTTACCCCGACCGACGGCCCGATGCAGAAAGTCCTCAACTGGTCTCTGACGGTCGACGGCGCCAAGGTGGAAGCCGGCTACGCCGACCAGTTCGGCAATCGCCTGGAACTGGTCTCGGTCGAGGGCTCGGAACACACGATCAGCATCACCGCCTCCGGGGAGGTAGAGACGCAGGATCGCGCCGGGGTCTTCGGGCCGCACCAGGGTTACTGCCCGCTATGGCTTTTCCTGCGGGAAACGCCACTGACTGCTCCGGGCGTGCATATCCGCGAGCTGGCGGCAAGCATCAGGGGCGACAGCGAACTTGCCCAGATGCATGCCCTGATGGAAACGCTTCATGAGACCGTCGTGTATACGCCCGGCACCACGGATGCGGAGACTGCCGCTGAAAGGGCGCTGGAGGCGAAGACCGGCGTCTGCCAGGATCACGCTCATATCTTCATTTCCGCCGCCCGGCTCCTGAACATCCCGGCCCGCTATGTGTCCGGATATCTGCTGATGGAAGGCGTGACCGAGCAGGTCGCAACGCATGCCTGGGCAGAGGTACACCTGCCCGGCCTCGGATGGGTCGGCTTCGATGCAGCGAACAACATCTGCCCGAATGACCGTTACGTTCGCCTCGCCTGCGGGCTCAGCTACCGCGATTGTGCGCCCGTGTCCGGAATGCGGCTCGGCCCGGCAGGAGAAAACCTGAAGGTGTCACTGCGGGTTGCCCCCGGCGAGACCCAGAGCCAGGACCAAAATGGCCAGAGCCAGAGCCAGAGCCAGGCACAGGGCTGAGGAGCGTGCGGCTGGTCCGCTCCGATCGATCGGATCGGACGATGCCGCGACAAACGTTCGGGTCTCGGAAAGTCCTGGTGGCACGGCATCAACTGCCCCACATCAGCGCTGCGGCCAACGCGGGGTGGCCGTGATCACTGCTGAAGGCGCGGCGCAGCACGGCCACAACAGCTGACGACGACGGGCCGCAAGCCCGGCGCCACCTCCACATGTTTTGCTTCCCCTCCAGAACACGAGGTGAGGCATGCTGTTTGGGCAATCGGTCTTCCAGTCGGTGCTGACCCGGCTGAAGGAAGAACGAAGCGAGGAAGACGCCGAAGAGCCGGACTACCGGTTCCGCATCAAGGGGCTCGGTCTTGGCTTCGTCGCATCCACGCAGGATGGGCCGCCCGCGGACGGCGTTGGCCCCGCAGCGGAAGCCTATCTCGCCTTCGCGCCGGAACCGTCGGATGTCGAGCTTCCCGCACATGCGCCCGAAGCCCCGCCGGTGCCCCAGCCCCCTCCTCACTTGCTTCGCCTGACACAGGAAGAGGTTGCGGAGGAACTCGCAATCACCGCGGCCGATACCCACGACACGCTCACCGAAAAACGGCGCCGGTTTGCCAAGGCAAACCATCCCGATGGCGTCCCGCCGGAACTTCGCGAGAACGCCAGCATTCGCATGAAGACGGCCAACCTGCTGATCGATAACGCGATGAAGGCGTTTTGCCGGAGATAGAGCAACGAGGCCACGTGGAGAGCGGCGGCCGGCGTGCCTAGTCCCTCGGCTTGTCCGAAGGCTCCTTCCCCGGCGGATCGCGCTTTTCCAGGAACAGCTTGTATGTTGCGTAGGCACCCAGCGCGCCGACAATGATCGCCCACATCATCTCGCCGGCATAGAGTTCGAAGCCCGCCCAGAGGAAGCACACCGCAGGGATGAGTACCCGCCGCCAGAGGGGGCCGTAGAAAGGATGGTTCGGATCGATCATTGTCACTCCCCGGCCGCCTGGATATGCGGCCTTGAGACGATGATATCCCGATCAACGATCGAAAAAGCAAGATTGAGATGTCCTTCGAACACAAGCGAGGTCTCATCCGGCACGCAGGTCAGGGCCGGCATGCCGCCGAGCCGCACCGCCTGCGTCTGGGAAAGTCCCTCCTCTATGCCCGGCTGCAGGAGATCCTGGTGGCGCGTACCCGGCCCGGTGATGAAGACAGGCATGTGGCCGTACAGGCTCAACAGCCGCGACAGGCCGTTGCCGAGCGCAATGCCCGCCTGCCGGAAAGCAAGTTGCGCACCGCGGTGTCCCTGGCGCGCCCGGGTTGCAATCTTGTCAACCTCGGAAAGCGGCACGAATTTCGCCGGCATCGTGTCCGTGGGGACCTCGAAGGCGTTACGCAGGATGGCGTAGAAACCTGCATAAGCCTCCACGCAGCCCCTGGCCCCGCAACGGCAAAGGGCACCGCTGGGAATATGCAGCATGTGGCCGAAATTCGGTGCGGATATCTCGGGGGCCGCCGCCGCGACCCGCCGCGCAATTCCAAGGCCGATGCTGTGCCCGAGCGAGACCGCCGCAAGCACCGGCGCGCCCTGCTCCGCCTTCCGTTCCTCGCGCTCGAGCAGCGCTGCGGCGACGAGATGGGTCTCGTTCTTGAGGACGATCTTGGCGGACCATTCCTGCGTCAGCGCATCGGAGAAATCGACCTCCTGCGAGCCGAAGATCGGAGACCAGACAAGCAGTGGTTCGGATGGGTGTACCAGCCCCTTGCTGCTGATGGAGACGAGCAACACCTCTTGCGGGCTCACGCGGGAACGGGCAGCCGTGCGCCCCAGACCGGCCGAAACGGACCGAAGGAATGCCGCCGGTCCATCCTCACTCCTCGGTTCAGTGAACCGGTCGAGCAGCGTGCCGGCATAATCGACGAGCGAATACTGTATGGAAGCGGAGGAAATGATGACGGTGATGAGGTAGCCGCAATGTCGGCGCTGGCTGAAGAACACGCGGGGCCGCCCCCGACCGGAGGCTGCCTGCTGTTCGCTCTTCTCGATGATTCGGGCACGTTCGAGGTCGGCGGTGATGGCAGACACGGTCGCCGAGGCCAACCCCGTTTCGTCGGAAATCTCGGTATGGGCCAGACGGCCATGGCGACGCAGGGCGGACAGCACGAGCGCGCTATTTCGCTGGCGGACCAGTTCCGTACTCGATTTCGCCAGCATGCGTCGCAGGCCCCTCCTTGGCCCTCACCGGTTACGGCAGCACTTGCCCGCTCGCAAGGGCCGATTGACAGGCTTTTGAATCTCTGACATCTAATTTCTCGACTGTCGAGAAAAAAGCGGGGACGCTCTTTTTGGCAGCTTATCTGGCGGGGGGAGAGCACGGAGGCTTGACGCCCATCCGCCGTCACTCGGGAGGACAATATGAAGTCTTTTGTAAAGCTGATGGCCGGCGCAGCCATTGTTGTGTCGATGCAGACTGCCGCTTTTGCCCAGGAACTCGTGGTCGGCGTATCCTGGTCGAACTTCCAGGAAGAGCGCTGGAAGACCGATGAGGCTGCCATCAAGAAGGCCCTCGACGCCGCCGGCGCCAAGTACATTTCCGCCGATGCCCAGTCCTCGGCCTCCAAACAGCTGACGGATGTCGAATCCCTCATCTCGCAAGGCGCGAACGCCTTGATCGTGCTGGCCCAGGATTCGGACGCGATCGGCCCCGCAATCGAAAAGGCGACCGCTGAAGGCATACCCGTTGTCGGTTACGACCGGCTCATCGAGAACCCGGAAGCCTTCTACATCACCTTCGACAACAAGGAAGTCGGCCGCATGCAGGCCCGCGAAGTGTTCAAGGTGAAGCCGGAAGGAAATTACGTCTTCATCAAGGGCTCCTCTTCCGACCCGAACGCCGACTTCCTGTTCTCCGGACAGCTGGAGGTCCTGAAGGAAGCAATGGACGCCGGCAAGATCAAGAACGTCGGCGAGGCCTATACGGACGGCTGGAAGCCCGAGAACGCCCAGAAGAACATGGAGCAGTTCCTGACCGCCAACAACAACGAAGTTGACGCTGTGGTCGCTTCAAATGACGGCACCGCCGGCGGCGCGATCGCCGCCCTCGACGCGCAGGGGCTGGCAGGCTCCGTGCCGGTGTCCGGCCAGGATGCGGACAAGGCGGCGCTGAACCGTGTTGCCCTCGGCACCCAGACCGTCTCGGTCTGGAAGGACTCCCGTGAACTCGGCAAGAACGCCGCCGAGATCGCGCTTGCACTTGCAGGCGGCAAGAAGATGACCGAGATCCCCGGCGGGCAGGTGTTCGAAGGCGGACCGAAGAAGGCCAAGATGCAGTCGGTCTTCCTGACGCCGCTGCCGGTCACCAAGGACAACCTCGACGTCGTCATCGACGCCGGCTGGATCAGCAAGGAAGAGGCCTGCCAGGGCGTGAAGCCTGGTTCGGTCGCGGCCTGCAAATAACGGCAGTTCCGGCTCTCATGCGAACAATCCGACGCCGCAGCGTTTCCGAGGCGGCGTCGGTTTTGGTATAGGATGACGAGGCTGCGGCAGTACGCCGAAGCCGGGAACGTCATGGCGGGCGCAACGGGCACATGCGCCACGCGCCTCGACGAACGGTGGGGAATGGCAGGACATGGCCGACACGGTACATTCCACGACAGCGGCGGCAGGTAGGGCAGACGGCAATCTTGTTGCCCGCTTTTTCCGTGCGACCGAGATTGATACGCGCATGCTCGGCATGGTCGGCGCACTTCTGATCATCTGGGTAGGCTTCCACATCCTGACGGGCGGGCTGTTCCTGACCCCGCGCAACCTATGGAACCTGTCGGTCCAGACAGCTTCGGTCGCGGTGATGGCGACCGGCATGGTGCTCGTCATCGTCACCCGCAACATCGATCTGTCGGTTGGCTCCATACTGGGCTTCACCGGCATGACGATGGGCGTCCTGCAGGCTCGCCTCCTGCCGGAACTGCTCGGTTTCAATCATCCGGCAATCTGGATCATCGCACTCATGTGCGGTCTGGCCGTCGGCGGTCTGATCGGGATGCTGCACGGGGTGATCATCGCCTTCCTTGGCGTTCCTTCCTTCATAGTCACGCTCGGCGGTCTTCTGGTGTGGCGAGGCGCGACCTGGTTCGTGACGAGCGGCCAGACAGTGGCCCCCATGGATCCCAGCTTCCGCCTGATGGGGGGAGGCACCGAGGGCTCGATCGGGGCGACATGGAGCTGGATTGTCGGGATCCTTGCCTGCCTGGCGATCATCGCGGGGATCATCAATGCGCGCCGCCAGCGCAAGCGTTTCCATTTTCCGCGCCGCCCCGTGTGGGCGGAATATGTGCTGGTCGCACTTGGCTGTGCCGTCGTGCTCGGCGCCGTCTGGGTGGTCAACCGCTACTACTGGCCCGTCAACATCGCCCGCCGCTATGCCGAGGAACACAACATCGCCTGGCCCGAAGGCGGCCTTCTGATCTCGCAGGGTATTGCGGTCCCGGTACTGATGGCGATCGCCGTTGGCATCGTCATGACCTTCATCGCCACCCGTTTGCGCTTCGGACGGTATGTCTTCGCGATCGGCGGCAACCCGGAAGCGGCCGAACTCGCCGGCATCAAGACGCGCTGGGTAACGGTGAAGATCTTCGCGCTGATGGGTCTGCTCTGTGCCATCGCGGCGGCGATCTCAACCGCCCGCCTCAACGCGGCCACCAATGCCCAGGGTGAACTGGACGAACTCTACACCATCGCCGCGGCCGTGATCGGCGGTACCTCGCTGGGGGGTGGCATGGGCTCGATCGCCGGCGCCATGCTCGGGGCCCTGGTGATGCAGTCGTTGCAATCGGGCATGGTTCTTCTTGGTATCGACACGCCGTTCCAGAGAATCGTGGTTGGCGCCGTGCTGGTCCTCGCCGTCTGGCTCGACACTGTCTACCGCTCCCGCGCCAAATAATAGGAGTTCCCATCGTGACGGACCAAACCACTCCGCTCGTGGAATTAAAGAACATTTCCATCTCGTTTGGCGGGATCCACGCAGTCGAAAATGCGTCGGTTGACCTGTTTCCCGGCGAAGTCGTTGCGCTGCTCGGCCATAACGGCGCCGGCAAATCCACTCTTATCAAGATCCTGTCCGGCGCCTACCGGCGTGACGAAGGAGAGATCCTGATCAGCGGCGAGCCTGCAGAGATCCGCAATCCCCGCGACGCCAAGAAATACGGCATCGAGACGATCTACCAGACGCTCGCGGTTGCCGACAACGTGGATGCCGCAGCCAACCTCTACCTGGGCCGCGAACTGCAGACGAAATGGGGAACCCTTGACGACGTCGCGATGGAAGCGAATACCCGCAAGGTCATGGGCCGCCTCAACCCCAACTTCAAGCGATTCAAGGAGCCGGTCCGGGCATTGTCAGGCGGCCAGCGTCAGTCGGTGGCGATTGCACGCGCCATCCTCTTCGACGCCAGGATCCTCATCATGGACGAGCCGACAGCCGCGCTCGGACCGCAGGAGACGGCGCAGGTCGGCGACCTCATCAAGCAGTTGAAGCGCGAGGGAATCGGCATCTTCCTGATCAGCCACGACATCCATGATGTCTTCGACCTCGCCGACCGGGCCTTCGTCATGAAGAACGGCAAGGTGGTCGGCCACGCCCGCACGGAAGACGTCACCAAGGACGAAGTGCTCGGCATGATCATTCTCGGAAAAGTGCCACCGGGAGCAACGCCCGGGCCCGGCGCCATGAAAGTGGCGTGATTGGCGTTGATCCCTGACGCGTGCCGCCCTTCTCGATCCGCCGTCTCAGAAGGGTATGGTCGGGGGGGGCCACCG
>JAEYTV010000264.1 GCA_023433855.1 Pseudomonadota bacterium
GAAGCACGCATCAGCGCAAGTGAAGAGGCCAAGCGCGCCCGCGAGACAATCACGTCTGCCCTCTTTGGCGCCAACCGCGTCGACCCTAATGAACTGAAGATCGATCTGATCAATCGGTTGGCCGGCAGGCTCGGGATCGATCCGGAAGAGGCACGCTCTTCCTTTCGGCTCGGAAAGGCCCTGGAAGACGCACTGAAGTCGATGCTGCCGACTGAAATCGCCGAACTCGAAAGGGATCTCGGGCTTGATGACCTTGAGATATCGATCAAGACGCTGCTTGCCGCAATCAAGAACCCTTATGGGGATGATGGCCAGCGCCTGACGGACGCTCTCAATCGCAAGGCCACCGGGGGGAAACTCGATACCGAAGTCGAGCGCGTCGTGCAGAAGCTCGAAGACGTGGCAGACCCCAAGACCTTGGAAGAACTGAAGCTGGGTCCGCAAGGTTACGATCCGACCAGAGTGGAAGACGATCAGACCCGTGCAGAACGTCGCGAGGACATGGAAGCGGCCGAGGCTGGCAAGAAGCTCGAGGAAGTTCAGAAGGTTCAGGACGCCGTCGAGCGACAGAACGAAAGCGTCAAGACCCAACCCGTAGGGGCCACAACCGGCGGACAGGGTAAGATCCCCGAAGACATCCTCCTCGCGGTTCTCGCCGCAGCAGCAGAGGAAGCGCGCAGTCCGGCGCCAGAGGGTGCCACAGTTGATCCGATTTCGGATCCGGGCAAAACCGATCTCGCAGATATCGGTAGCCCTTCGCACCCGCCGTCTGCAGTGGAGGAGCTCGATCCGGATGCACCGGACACCCTGGCTACCGCATTGGCAGACATCAGCGCTCAATCCACACGGCAGGAGACGGCGATCCTGCCGGTGACCATCGATGAGATCGGCATCTACCAGTTACTGAAGAACCGGCTTGCAGCGTGACCGCGGGCTAATCTGGCTCCGATGTCCTCTCAGACCCATCGAGATGCTGGCTAACAATGCCGCGCCCGCCCACCATTATCAAAGCGTTAACCATTTTGTGCGATGCTCCATGCGAATATCGGCATGGGTACGCCATGAGGCGTCACGGTAGTAGCGCCGTCACGTTGCGACAAAACAACAACCGCTTAGCCGAGCTGTCAAACCGTGGCAATCAGACATGGAGCAGACGATGCTGCCCCCGGTTCGTGCAACGCTGAGCTTATCCGCCGACAATCACCCGCCCCAGCCCCAGCCCCCGCTGCGTCAGACGATCAACAACATCAATGGGCTTTCCCGCTCGCCACCCAAAGAGATGCCGGGATCGGCCGGCCGTTTGAATTTCCCATCGGTTCCTGCAGAAATACAGTTCGCCCAGGGCTTTTCCGTATTCGCGGAAACAATCGGCAAGCTGATCAAGGTGCCGCGCCGAGAAGGGGAAAACGTTGCCGACTACGGCCGCCGCCTCATGGAGATCGTCAGGTCTATGTCTCCGGCGCAGCAGGTTTCGCTCGAACGTGCCTTGAACCAGCTGGTAAAAGGTATCTCGCTCCGGTTGCTGACCGACATCCTGAATAATCCCTCTGGTCCGGATGCGGCTCGCTTTGCTGTTCGACTGGAGACCGCACAACTCCCCGATCGTGATCTTGCCGCAAGGGCTGTTGTGAGTTCCTATCGCCAGAACGCCGGCCGGGAGCTGTCGTCAGCAATGACGCCCACCCGATATGCCACGCCAGCCGCTGGCGGGCCGACTTCTGCCGCTGGCCAGGGCCTCTTCCGTCCGTCACAGGATCCATCAACCGGAAACCGGACCTTCGTTGATGCGCCTGATCTCCTGCCCGGGGCCGGTGGTCAGAAACGCGTCAGCTCCGATAGCGCGCGACCGGCAGTGGACGGGCGAATGGCTCCCCAGTCAGTGCGGCTTCCTCTCCCAGCCGCGCGTGACGTTGCACAACAGGCATCACAGCGGACATCGGCAAACCCGGTGCCAAGCATTGCGGGCGCGGTTGGCGATCCGGCAGGCGCGGAGAACGACCGTTTTCCCGTCCCGGGCCCCTCCGAAAGCTCTCGAACTTCGCGGACCGTTGCATACAAGGATGGCGACCCGGCCCGAAGGCTTATCAATGCAACGGATGCGTGGGAGCAGTCCCTTGCTTCGACGCGGAGCGAACGGCCAAATGGAGGTGAGCGGCTTCGTCAGGGTTACGGCTCGGCTCGGGCGACATCTCGTAGCCTGGAGGAAAGGCCAGGCCGGCAACCCGACGCCGGCAGATTTGGCCTGCCTGGTATTTCCGCCTGGCTGACCGAGGTCTTCGCCGATGAAAGCGGCGACCTGGTGCGCCCGTCGGCCGCCGCATCAAAAGACTTGCCGCAACGAACCTTGCTCGAAGGCAAGCCCGGCCACGCGCCTCGCGAGGACGCAAGGATCTCCACGGAAGTTGGAAGAACGGCGACAGGCGAGAAGCCGATCGGGCAGGTCACGGACGTATTCGAAGAGGGGACTGTGCGCGATATCGGCCCCGCAACCTCGAGCATCAGCAGACCAGCGGCAGCTTCTCCAGGCACTTTAGAGCAGATCGTTCCCCCGCTAATCCCGCAGATCCCGCGGGAAGGTCTGGCGGTGCCCTACATACCGTATCCTGCTGAGGAGCGGGAGCCCGACCGGGAGGAACGCAAAACGAAAGCGGTCATTCCCACCGATGAAGACGGCGAGCGCCCATCCTCCCAAGGGCAGGAGTTTGACAAAGATCGTTCGCATGAGGAAGAACCGCCAGCGCCCGAAGAGCAATCGGGAGACGACGAGGGCGACGATCAGCGCGCAAACGATCTCTATTGGCGCATGGCCGGCTGGAACTGAGCCAGCTGGCGCTCGTCCGCGATCGATCGGCAGCGCCAATCACGGCGCATAAAAAAACCGCCGGGCGAGCACCCGGCGGTTTCGATCTTCCATGTGCCTGGAATTTTTCGGCGTTGTTGCGGTTCTTCAGAGCCGCACCGAGGATATCGCCGAGCGAGGCGCCGGAATCCGACGAGCCGAACTGAGCGACTGCTTCCTTTTCTTCCGCGATCTCGAGAGCCTTGATCGACAACATCACCTTGCGGTCCTTCTTGGAGAAGTTGGTGACGCGGGCGTCGAAAACCTGACCGACCGAGAAACGCTCCGGACGCTGATCGTCACGATCCCGAGCGAGATCGTTGCGGCGGATGAAGGAGGTGATGTCTTCGTGGTTGACGAGACGAACCTCTACACCACCGTCATTGACGGCGATGACTTCACACGAAACGACAGCATTCTTGCGAAGCTCGCCGGAGGCCGCAGCCTCACCGACCGAATCGCGACCGAGCTGCTTGATGCCGAGCGAAATCCGCTCCTTCTCGACGTCCACATCAAGAACGACGGCCCTTACAGAGTCGCCCTTGTTGTATTCTTCGATAACCTGCTCGCCCGGACGGTTCCAATCGAGATCGGAGAGATGAACCATGCCGTCGACATCGCCTTCGAGGCCGATGAACAGGCCGAACTCGGTCTTGTTCTTGACTTCGCCTTCGACTTCAGTGCCGG
>JAEYTV010000336.1 GCA_023433855.1 Pseudomonadota bacterium
TGTGTATAACACACAGACGATGGAGCGCGCGGCGCTCGACCGCAACACGTCCCCCGAGCAGCTGTAACTGGCCGATGAGCTGAAAGAGGCCGGTATCCTCACGACGCGGTTCAACTGGGATTTCTTCACCGCTCCGGACGCATCCGATACCCGGCCGGAGGCATCCGGTCTCGGCGTCGCGATCCTCGGCTCCGCCTACATGATGATGATCGTTCTCGTCCTTTCGCTGCCGATCGGCGTCGCGACTTCGATCTACCTGGAGGAGTTCGCGCCAAAGAACCGCTTCACCGACCTGATCGAGGTGAACATCGCCAACCTCGCGGCGGTCCCCTCGATCGTCTTCGGCATCCTCGGCCTAGCCGCCTTCATCAACTTCATGGGACTTCCGCAGTCGGCGCCGATCGTCGGCGGCCTGGTCCTGACGCTGATGACGCTGCCGACGATCATCATTGCGACGCGGGCGGCCCTGAAAGCCGTTCCCCCGTCGATCCGCGACGCGGCGCTCGGCGTCGGTGCCTCGAAGATGCAGTCGGTCTTCCATCATGTCCTGCCGCTCGCCATGCCCGGCATCCTGACGGGCACGATCATCGGCCTTGCCCAGGCGCTCGGCGAGACGGCGCCGCTGCTCCTGATCGGCATGGTTGCCTTCGTGCGGGAATATCCCGCCGCGCCGCCCGAGGGCTTCTTCGATCCCGCGTCCGCCCTGCCGGTGCAGGTCTACAACTGGACCCAGCGCGGAGACCCTGCTTTTGTGGAACGTGCATCGGGTGCGATTATCGTTCTGCTTGTATTCCTTCTGGTCATGAACCTCGTGGCCGTCATTCTACGTCGCCGTTTCGAGCGTCGGTGGTAAGGAGAGAGCGAGATGAACATCCTGTCGGAAGCCACCACAGAAGAAGCCCTGGTAAAGAAGATGAATGAAATCGACTACAAGATGGTGGGACAGGATGTCTCCGTCTATTACGGCGACAAGCGGGCCCTGTTCGATGTCAACCTCGGCGTCCGCAAGAACACGGTGACTGCGCTGATCGGCCCGTCCGGCTGCGGCAAGTCGACCTTCCTGCGCTGCCTGAACCGCATGAACGACACGATCGCCAATGCGCGGGTCACGGGCAAGATCACGCTCGACGGCCAGGACATCCAGGACCCGGACATCGACGTCGTGGAACTGCGTGCCCGCGTCGGCATGGTCTTCCAGAAGCCCAACCCGTTTCCGAAGTCCATCTACGAGAACGTCGCCTACGGCCCGCGCATCCACGGGCTGGCGAGATCGAAAGCTGATCTTGATCAGATCGTCGAGAGCAGCCTGCAGAAGGCAGGTCTCTGGTCGGAAGTGAAGGACCGGCTGCAAGAAAGCGGTACCGGGCTTTCCGGCGGTCAGCAGCAGCGTTTGTGTATCGCACGGGCGGTCGCAGTGTCTCCGGAGGTCATCCTGATGGACGAACCGTGTTCGGCTCTCGACCCGATCGCCACCGCAAGGGTCGAGGAACTGATCCACGAACTCCGCGCCAACTATTCGATCGTTATCGTCACCCATTCCATGCAGCAGGCAGCCCGTGTTTCGCAGCGCACGGCGATGTTCCATCTCGGCCATCTCGTGGAAGAGGACAACACCGACAAGATGTTCACCAATCCGAACGATCAGCGGACGCAGGACTATATCATGGGCCGCTTCGGCTGATCAGCGAGCGTTGTCGGGTTCGGAAACAGGAAGGAACAGGATCATGTCATCCACTCACATCATGTCGGCATACGACGAGGAACTGAAATATCTCAGCCGCCGGATTTCGGAGATGGGCGGGCTTGCAGAGCAGATGTGTGCCGATGCCGTCCGTGCACTGGTGAACTCTGACGGGGCGCTTGCGCAAAAGGTCATCTCAGACGATGTGATTCTCGACCACGCCGAACGCGAGATCCAGGACAAGGCAATCGTCACCATCGCCAAGCGGCAACCCATGGCAGCCGACCTTCGCGAGATCGTCGGCACATTGAGGATCGCGGCTGATCTGGAGCGCGTGGGGGACCTCGGAAAGAACACGGCAAAGCGCGTGATCGCGGTTCAGGGAACCGGCGTGCCCCGCAAGCTTGCCCGTGGCCTCGAACATCTGTCCGATCTTGCGCTGACGCAGCTCAAGGAAGTGCTGGACGTTTACGCCAGCCGCTCTGCCGAAAAGGCGGAGGCCATTCGCCTCCGGGACGAGGAGATCGACGCGATGTATACCTCGCTGTTCCGCGAGCTCCTGACCTACATGATGGAGGATCCACGCAACATCACGACATGCACGCATCTGCTGTTCTGTGCCAAGAATATCGAACGCATCGGGGATCACGCCACCAACATCGCCGAGACGATCTATTACATGACGACCGGTGCCCAGCCTGAAGGCGAGCGTCCCAAGGACGACACGTCAAATACCCTCGGGGCAATCACGCAGTAAGGCTGGAGCACCGCGAATGCTGCCAAGGATAACCGTCGTTGAAGATGAAGAGGCACTGAGCGTTCTTCTTCGGTATAATCTGGAAGCCGAGGGCTATGACGTGGAGACGATCCTCCGTGGTGACGAGGCCGAGATCCGTCTTCAGGAACGGACTCCGGATCTTCTGATCCTGGATTGGATGCTGCCTGGCGTTTCAGGGATCGAGCTTTGCCGGCGGTTGCGCCAGCGGCCTGGCACCGAGCGCATGCCGATCATCATGCTGACTGCGCGGGGAGAGGAAAGCGAACGCGTGCGAGGCTTGTCCACGGGCGCCGACGATTATGTCGTGAAGCCCTTCTCGACCCCGGAACTGATGGCGCGCGTCAAGGCCATGTTGCGGCGAGCCCGTCCGGAGGTCCTATCCACCGTTCTGCGTTGCGGCGACATCGAACTCGATCGGGAAACACATCGGGTCCACCGCAAGAGCCGCGAGGTTCGGCTAGGCCCCACCGAGTTCCGTCTGCTGGAGTTCCTGATGTTGTCTCCCGGACGTGTCTTCTCTCGTTCCCAGCTCCTGGACGGCGTCTGGGGTCATGACATCTATGTGGACGAGCGGACGGTCGATGTTCATGTCGGGCGGTTGCGCAAGGCGCTGAATTTCTCAAACATGCAGGACGTCATCAGAACCGTGCGAGGTGCCGGCTACTCGATGGAAGCTCGCTAGAACGACTTCCACCCGAATGGAGCCAATCCGAACGCAGGAGACAGAGGCCTGGTTTGGACACTCTGGGCGCAAAATTCGAAGTTCAGGTGGCCTGGTCGGTTACAGCCCCTTCGAGCACGTCCTCGGGGATATCGTCGAAGGACGAGTAGTTGAGATTGTAGAGCTTTGAATAGAGCTTACCGTTCTTCATCAACTCGCGGTGGTTGCCGCTTTCGATCAGTTCGCCGTTCTGCAGTACGATGATCCTGTCCGCCTCGCGGATCGTAGCCAACCGGTGGGCAATGACGAGGCCGGTTCGGCCTTCCAGCAGTTTCACCAGCGCCTTCTGGATCAGCATTTCGGTATAACTGTCGATATTGGCCGTCGCCTCGTCAAGCACCAGGATCTTCGCGTCCGCCACCAGCGCACGGGCAAAGCTCAAAAGCTGCCTCTGGCCGAGCGAGAGGTTGCCGCCGCGCTGGCCGAGTTCGGCATCGTAGCCGCCCGGCATGCGCATGATGAAGTCATGCGCGCCGACCGCCTTGGCGGCCTCTACCACCTGTTGGCGGGTGGCATCCGTCCTGTGGTAGCGGATGTTCTCGAACACCGTGCCGGTGAACAGGAAGAGCTCCTGCAGCACCATCGCGATCTGGCGTCCAAGCGAATCCTGGGTAAGGTCCCTGACGTCGTGACCGCCGACCAGAACCTGGCCTTCCTGCACCTCGTAGAAGCGATGGATCAGCGACATGCAGCTCGACTTGCCGCTGCCGGTCGGTCCGACCAGGGCCACCGTTTCTCCAGGGTTCACTCTGAAGCTGACGTGCTTCAGGACGGGATGTTTCGGATTGTAGCCGAAGACGACGTCCCGGAACTCCACCGATCCATCCATCTCGGGTGAAAGAGCCTTGGCGTCCGGTGCATCTTTGATATCGATCGGCACGTCAAGCACTTCCGTCAGCCGCTGGCCGGATGCCATGGCACGCTGCATGACCGAATATTGCAGCGTCAGCGAGCGGATCGGGTCGAAGAAGCGCTGGATGTAGAAGAGGAAGGCGACCATGACGCCGACGTCGAGCGCCTGGTTCAGGACCCGCGAACCGCCGACGACGATGACCAGCGCCATCGCGAGCCCCGTCAGCGAGTCGACGATCGGTACCATCACCTGGGCATATCGGGCCGCTGCAAGATGCGCTTTCAGGTTGGCGCGCGCTTTGTCGTCATAGAGCATGAAGTTGACCCGCTCGCGGTCCATGCTCTGCACCGCACGCACGCCGTGGATGGCTTCGGCGAGTGCGCCAGCCGCAACCGAATTCGTCTCGTGCGCCGCCATGAAGGCTTTGCGCGCCCGCGGCAGCCAAAAGAGACGCACGATAAATAGCACCGGCAGAGTGGAGAGCGTCAGCAGGCCGAGCTTGAAGTCGAGCGTCAGCATTACGATGATGATGCCGAAGAGGAGTACGATGTCGCCGAGCGAAAGTACCGAGGTTTCAAGGAACTCCTGCATCGAATTGACGTCGCCCTGAAGGCGTGACATCAGGCGCCCAACCTCCGTCTTGTCCATCCACGAGAGCGAGACCCGCTGCAGATGCGAGAACATCGCCTTGCGGATGTCGAAGAGCACGTCTTCGGCAACATTGCCGACCAGCATTTCCTGGGCGTAGCTCGCCGCGAAATTGACCAAGACGGCAACGACGAACGCGACCATGGTCCAGATTAACACGGAAGGTGCATCGTCACCCGAGTGCATGCCGTGGTCGATGGCATAGCGGATGATCAGGGGAATCGACAGTTGCATGGCGGTGAAGATCAGGACGGCGGTAACCGCCCAGTAGATCTTCACCTTGTAGGGCCGGACGAACGCCCAGATGCGCATGATGATGTTGCCGTCGAAGACCTTGCCGAAGATTTCCTCTTCGATGCGGTGTGAGCCGACGACGGCGCGGGGGGGGCGCCTTCCGTCTTCGCGAATATCGGGACGCTCGGTTTCCAGTTCCTCGGCCATTTCGTCCTCCCTCAGGCGCTCAGAGCGTCGTCGCCGGGACGCACCTGCAGATCGTAGAGCGCCTTGTAGCGGCCGCCGAGCGCAAGCAGTTCCTCATGCGAGCCGCTCTCGACGATGCGACCTTCTTCCATGAACAGGATCCTGTCCGCATGCATCAGCGAACTCAGCCGATGGGCGACGATGATCGTCACCCGGTCGGCTGCGTATTTGCGCATGGCGCTGCGAATGCGCTGCTCGGTACCGGCGTCGATGGCAGCGGTTGAATCGTCGAACACCATCACGGCGGGGCGCAGCATCAGGGCGCGTGCGATCGACAGGCGCTGGCGCTGGCCGCCGGAAAGCGAGACGCCACGTTCGCCCACCACCGTCTCGTACCCGGCCGGCAGGCCGAGGACGTAGTTGTGGAGCTGGGCGCTTTCGCTGGCACGCTCGATGCGCGGCTCCTGCGCCCAGGGATCACCGTAGGCGATGTTGTTCTCGATGGTCGTCGTGAACAGGAAGCTGTCCTGTTGCACCACCGCGACGGAGCGGCGCAGCGATTGTAGCGTCGCCCCCCGGATGTCCTGGCCATCGATGGTGATCCGGCCGCCGGTGACGTCGTAGAAGCGGGGTATGAGGTGCGCGAGCGTGGACTTGCCGCTTCCGGGCGGGCCGACGATGCCGATGGTTTCCCCACGCTTGGCCTCGAAGGAGACGTCGGTGAGAACCTCGCGTTCTTCGGTATTGGGATAGGCGAAGCGGACGTTCTCGAATCGCAATGTCCCGTCGGTGATCTTCAGATCCTTCGCGTCTTCGTCGTCCTTGATGGCGATGTCGAGATCCAACAGTGCGAAGAGACGAGCGCCGCAGGTGGAGGCTCTGGCGAACGCATTCACCATCAGACCGAGCTGACGCACCGGCATCTGCAGGATGGTCATGAAGGTGAGGAATGAGGTGAGCGTGCCAACAGTCATCTCGCCGGCCATGACCTTGCCGCCGCCGACCCAGAGAACCAGGGCCATGGCCAGGAAGAACGAGAGGGTCATTGCACTGGTATTGATCACCCGGATCCCGACGCGCTGGTGCGCAAGCGATACCGCGCTTTTCGATGCATGTTCGAACTTGTCCAGCTCGTAGTCCTGGGCTGCGAAAGCGCGCACGACCCGGATACCCGCGAGGTTTTCCTCCATCACACGGGTCAGCACCTGCAGCCGTTCCTGCAGGACGAGCCATGTGGCGCGCAGCCTCAGTTGCGCGACGGAAGAGCGCCAGCCAACGAAAGGCACGAAACTGAGTGCAAGGAGGCCGAGCACCACGTCCGTCGACAGAAGCAGATAGGCGCCGAGCCCGATCAGCGTGGTCAGCAGGATCATACGCACAAGTGCGGTGGAGAAGTACATCCGCACCCCTTCGAGATCGAGGAGCCCGACCGTGATCAGGTCTCCCGAATGCATGCTGTCGTGGAAGCTGAAGGACAGCCGCTGGATCTTCTCGTAACAGGCGAGCCGCAGCCTGTAGCCCATGTGGTGTCCGACGGCTTCGCTGAAATAGTTCTGGACGAGGGTGAAGAGCCCCCGCAGGACGCTGGCGCCGAGCAGGAGCAGGGCAGTGGAGAGAAGTGCATCCTGCGCGGCCTGGCCGGCACGGCCGCCGGTCAGCACCACCTGCGTCTGATCCACCGCGTGGCCCAGCAACTGAGGGATCATGAGTTGAAAGGCTGATGCTATCAGCGTCGCCCCGATTGCCAAACCCGACTGCCAAGGGTGGCGGAATGCCATGACGGTAATGCGGGTCAGGATCGAAAAGCCCTTGCCCCAACCCGCCGAATTCGCGAGCGCCAGCGAAACTGAAGGCTTCACGGCGCGAACTGTTGCATCGCTGCTCACGGTTTTCATTCCGAATGAATCAATGAACCGGGCGGATGCCCGGTGAAGAGGGTCGTTGTTGAGTCGGAGTCTCTACAACTGTCTAGCGAACACAACTGTTCCGATCAGTCAACGGATTTGACCACTCGCAGCCGATGCTGTCGGGAAGGATGTATTCACAATGGAACAGTCTTTCCTTTCGCATTGTCTTGTTGGCATATGAAGGCGATCCTGTCCCCCGAAAGCGAGCAGATGACCAGCGGCATCCATCACATCACCGCCATCACCCGAAAGATCCAGGCGAACGTCGACTTCTACGTCGGCTTTCTCGGCATGCGGCTCGTCAAGCGCACGGCCGGGTTCGAAGATGCGCAGCAGCTCCATCTCTTCTACGGGGACGGGGCTGCCTCGCCAGGGTCGCTCGTTACCTTCCTGGCCGGGGAGGAGGGGGCGCCGGGGCGCGTCGGGCACGGGGCTCCGAGCGAGATCAGTTTCGCCATCGCGCCAGAAGCCGTCGGCTTCTGGCTGACGCGGGCGCTACAGTTCAAAATCAAGCTCAGCGGTCCCGCGCAGGAGTTCGGCGAACCGGTGCTGAGGCTGACGGATCCGGACGGCATCATCGTCAAGCT
>JAEYTV010000346.1 GCA_023433855.1 Pseudomonadota bacterium
CTGCGCCCGGACGGTCGGGGCGCCTACCCCAGGCATCAGAAGCAGCCCCTCGAAATCCGCCGGGCCGCGATCAGCCGCCGCGGCAAGCGTAGCATGGAGCCGTTTCATGTTGACATCTTCCTCGCGCACGTCGTGATGCGCAGGCATGACCAGATGCGGCAACGTCGGCTGCAGAGCTTCCTTGGGCTTGCTCGGCGGATCAAGCGCGATCACCTCCCGCACGATCTGGTCCGGCCCGAGCTTGGCGAGAAGGTCGAGCTGTCCATCTCGCGAAGCCGCAGCCCGGTGATCGGCGAGATTGACGATCTCGCCTTGGCGGCGCCCCTCGATCGCCGCATGGGGAGAATCCACGAAACTGGTGATGCCTTCCGAGAGCCAATGGTAGCGCCGCGCCTGACGCTTGTCGCCGTTCATCCCCTGCTGCACCACGACCCACTTGCCGTCGTCGGTGACGATGAAGCCGTGCAGGTAGAGATCGAAGCCATCCTGGACCGCTGCGCTGTCCACCTTGGCGACCAGCCGGCTTGTCTGCGCCAGCGCACCGCCGTTGATCCCGACCCGGTTGCCGATGGCGATCAGTTCGTCTGGCGTCTGCCGCGAATTCCGGCCCCGCCCGCCGCAGACATGGATCCCAAGTTCCCCGGACAGGGGCGTCAGGCCCCGCTTCAAGGCTCCGATGACGCTGGTTGTAATGCCGGAGGAATGCCAGTCCATCCCCATGACGGCGCCGAAGGACTGAAACCAGAAGGGATGCGCCAGCCTTCGCAACAGTTCGTCGCGGCCATATTCAAGGACGATCGCCTGGGTGATGATCGCGCCGAGCTTCGTCATGCGCTGGCCGAGCCACGGGGGAACTCGGCCGCCGTGAAGCGGAAGGTCGGCGCTGCCTGCTCTTTGAACCATGGTTCGCTTATAATCGCACGCGAAGGTTCACGATAGGGAAAAGTTCTTTAAACGTTCTCCTAGCCGGGCGATGGTCGGCCCGTCCGCATTGGCGAAGGCAAAGCGCAGGTAATCCTGTTGGCCATCGCCGAAATAGGCGCCTGGAATAGAGATGATGCCAGCTTTGCGGGCAAGTTGTTCTGCCACCTCCGTCGAGCCTTTGCCTTGAAAGGGATGGCGCACGAAGGCGAAGTAGGCGCCGCTAGCCTTGATTTGCCAGCCGTTCACCTTCTCCATGACCTCCCTCAGGACGACGGCCCGTTGCCCGATCTCCTGACGGTTCTCCTCGCGCCAATCGGCGAGGACCGGCAAGGCTCCCGCGACGGCCGCCTGAGCGGCGCGCGGCGCGCAGATCTGCAGGTTGTCCATGATCTTGGCGATCTGCTCGACCGCTTTCGCTCCCGCTGTGACAGCGCCGAGCCGGTGGCCGGGGATGCAGAAGGACTTGGAGAAACTGTAAAGGCTGATCAGGTTCTCCTCCCACCCTTCGAACTTGAAGAGCCCATGTGGTTGCTCGCCCGCACGCGGGAGGAAATCCCGGTAGGTCTCATCGAGGATCAGCCAGATGCCTCGCCGTCGGCAGAGGGTGAAGATCGCCTCGAGCAGCGAGGGAGGGTAGATTGCCCCCGTTGGGTTGTTGGGAGAGACGAGCGTCAAGGCCCGGACCTCCGGGGTCATCGCTGCCTCGAGATCTCCGATGTCGGGCAGGAACCCGTTTTCCGCCCTGCAAGGCGCGAAGGCCGTACCGACACCCATCATTGCAAGCGTAGTTTCGTGGTTGAAATAGAACGGCTCCGTCATCAGCACCGTGTCGCCAGGGCCGGCAACGGCCATGGCGGCACAGACGAACGCCTGGTTGCAGCCGGAGGTG
The DNA here is from genome assembly GCA_023433855.1 of Pseudomonadota bacterium. Classification (GTDB taxonomy): domain Bacteria; phylum Pseudomonadota; class Alphaproteobacteria; order Rhizobiales; family Rhizobiaceae; genus Neorhizobium. The sequence goes on from JAEYTV010000346.1 coordinate 1,814, forward strand.
ATATGGATGTTCTCCGATCCCACCGCCGCGCCATAGATCTCGGAGACATGTTGCCCGTAGACGCGCCGCAACTCCGGCTCGCCCTCGATGGGACCGTAACGCGTAAAGTCCGCAGAGGACGCTGCTTGCCCGAGAAAACTCAGCATTTCCGGATGCGGGGAATAGCCGGGCGCCGCCTGCGACAGATCGATCAGCGGGCCCTCCGATCCGCCATAGGCACGTGCCCAGACGGCCACGGATGGTACGGGTGGCGAAGACAGCTGTTCGATGAGCGGATTGAAGGCTGGCGGATTGAAGGCAGACATCGCTAGTTCCGAAACACGGTTGATTTACCTGCCCTGTTTAGCAGAATATCAGCCGACGCAAGGAGAACCGAGCATGGCCGACGATATCCAACCCGAGGACTCGAAGCTCACCCTCACCAAGCGGAAATGGGCCGAGCAAGGCAAGTTCCTGACCGGACGCCTTACGCGACCGGAAACCGATCGCCTGCCCCCCGGCCAGCATCTGGTGAAGAATTGGCCGGTGCTCGACCTCGGCCAGCAGCCGAGCGTCTCCACGTCACAATGGAAACTTGACGTGCGCGGCCTCGTGAACAATCCACGGACCTTCGACTGGCTCACCTTCCAGGCGATGCCGCAGACCGAGATCCGCTCGGACATTCACTGCGTGACGACCTGGTCCCGCTACGACAACAACTGGAAGGGCGTCTCGACGCATGACCTCCTGGAGGCTGTGGACCCGAGGGAGGAGGCAGTCGCGGTGATGTTGACCAGCTACGACGGTTACACCACCAACCTGCTGCTGTCCGACTTTGCAGCGCCAGACGCCATTGTCGCCCACAGCTGGGAAGGGCAGCCCCTGACGCAGGAGCATGG
>JAEYTV010000365.1 GCA_023433855.1 Pseudomonadota bacterium
GCCCAGGTCTATGTAATTTCCCCTCAGGAGTTCTTGATAATTGAAATCCTTTCCGATGATTGCCTTATCGCCCTTCCTTTTGAACATTCCGTAGAACACATGCACATCCGGGAATTCGACCACGTGCTGCGCGAACGTGCTGAGAAAGCCCCTTCGGATTGTGTTGTCCGAATCGAGATATGCTATCCATTCATTTTTCGCGGCGCGCAAACCTTTGTTCCTGGCAGCACTGATGCCGCCGTGGCCTTCGTCTATATAGATGATCTTTCCCGCAGCGATCTCTCCCGCATAACGCTGGCGGAGCATATCGCCTGTGCCGTCCGTAGAGCCGTCATCGACGATGATCAGTTCGAAGTTTTGATGACTTTGCGCCAACACCGAACCGATCGCGTCGTTGATGCAGTGAGCCCTGTTCAAGGTCGGTAGAATGACCGAAAAAGAAACCTGTTCGCTGGCCAAAAATCGTTTGGCTGCCGGAAGCGCCAGAACCTGACTGTAGAGCGACCTGTTTCTGGCTTTGAGGAAATCGAAGGTATCGTTGACGCCCTCCAGGTTGCATCGCGCCTTCGTCAAGCTCTTTACCTTGAACAACGGCGATCCGTTCTCGACCATGAAACGCGGAAAATGCTCGATGTTGAGCCTCTGCTCCGTCGGCAGAGCCTCAACTGAGCTCGCATCGATCAAAGCCTTCGCGCGGAAACCTTTCTTTATGAGGGCATCCGTCAGTTTTAGCTCATAGTTCTTTATGACGTCTTGGACACTATCATGCTTCCTGATGCCATTCATGAACTCGTCGAAGTATGGGTGCAGATATACAACCGAAGAGAAGTATAGAAAATAGCTTTGAAGGTGATAGCAGAATTTCTTGCTTTCAGTTATGCCCCAGAAATCATAACTCTCCATCGTCATTCGGCTCATCATGTCTTCGAAGCCGTTCAGAGGTCCGAAGCAGCTGTCGTTGCATAGGATGAGATCGGAATCCGGCTTCAGGAGCCCGGCGTTTTTGGCGTAAAAATATCCTCTTTTGTACGAGCCGAAATCATACTCGCCGTGTCTGCCGGTAATATGGTGAACGACCAGATGCGCTATCTTGTCGATTTCGCGCTCGGGCAGTTCGTTGTCCGCCACGAATATGATCGCATCAACGACCTTGCGCAGTTCTGACAGGTAATGGACGACATGATCGGGCACTACGTTCTCGCTGCTATATGCAGCAAAGACAGCCACTCGTTTCGCGCCCCGCCCGCCAGTCCGTGACTTGCGGTTCAAGTCGCGTTTGAACCTGGCCCACAACAAAGTTGGACCAGGGATGCGTTGGCTGGCTTCATGCCTGGACCTGTCGATGCGGCGTTTTAGCCCCTCTGCAGTCGCGCGCGGGACCATTTCCTTTACGGCGAGCGGTACATGCCGTTGGTAATATGGGAGTAAGCCCAACGCGAGTTCACGCCACCGCCCGCTGATCAGCAGCCACGATGCGCGTGTCGTCTTTCGACCAAGCACAAGCGGCTGGCGAACAACGGGGGAGCGCGTCCTCAGCGGAGCGGTTACGCGCCAACTGGTGGAATTTCTGATTTCCGAAAGCGATTTCGATTTATTCTGCAACATCGCATTGAGAGCGGACACGCGAGACTCTTCGGCTCTCAGCCGCGCTGTCAGATCGAGGATTTGTCTCTTCTGCTCAGCGTAATCCTGGCTCAGCATCCGAGAGTTGACGATCTCTTCTTCCTGGGTCACCCAGCCTGCCGACCATGGGTTGGCAGTTTGTTCGGGAACCTTCCTCGGATCGTCCAGATCAGGCGTATCGCTGACGAACGCCTCCTCGCCCGCTACCCGACGAACGCCCAGCACATTTTCCGCCGCGGGGCGTTTTGTGATCGTACAGTGAGAGTTGATGAATTCGAGACCATGTATCGACGCAAGAACCGCTTCGTCGAATACGACCTGGTATTTCTCCGTAAAGGGAGCCAAGGCCTCCCCTCGGAAACGCTCCAGTCCCCAGTGTTCGTGATTCACCACATCGAGGAGACGTTTGAAGAAAGCCATTGAGGAGAAAGGATCATACAGACCACCTTCGAACTCCTCCCAATAGCTGCAATGCATATCCTCTACGAGGTACACCCCTCCCTCAGAAACCTTCCCAAAATATCTGGAAAATGACCTGATTATGTCAGAAGAATTGTGAGATCCATCGTCAACTATTATATCAAAATACTCTGATATCTCATTTATCTTTTGTTCAGTTTCATCCGTATTTGCGTCGCCTATAACCAGCGATATGACGCCATCGGAGAATTTCAAATCGGCGCACGATTGGTCTATGTCGCATCCAACTATCACTTGGGCGTTGGGGAAATACTTTCTCCATATTTCAAGCGAACCGCCGTTCTGGACACCGATTTCCAACAAACGTACGGGTTCGTCCCTTAACCTCGAGAATGCACGATCATAGGCATCGAGGTAGATTGACCATTTGTCGAAGACTTTGCCGGTGTGGCTTTCGCAAATCTCCCGAAGTGACGGACGCAGGGACGGCGAGCTTGCGATTTCACTCGACTGCTTGGCGTCGTCTTCGGATGGGCTAGCCCGAGATATCAATGCCTCGTCCTTGTAACTTCAGCTTGTTGCCACGCATCGTAACGCGAAGACCCGCCTTCGGGGTTAGTCTGGATCACGCCGATGCGCGTCCGCAACCTGCGCGACTTCCCTCAGGTCAACATGCGGGCGCTTGACGAAAAAGGTCAGCTGCTGGCACTCGCTTATCGGGCGCGCATACTGCTCCACTATGTGGTATTTCGGGCGAACACGGTAGTCGTGTATCGCGATGATCGTATCGGCGTCGGCGCGTTGAAGTGCCTGCAGAAAGCTGGCTACCCGGAACCTGCCGTCCACCAGGCAAAGGTCGAACGGCCCATTGTCATCTATCGCAAGGGAATAGCCCGCGAATAGATGTTCCTGCTTGGCGCGGTTGAGCGGCGTTCCCCAGCCTCCGAGCGGCCCGATATCGATATGTCGAAGATCTATCTCTTTACCGGGTGGCGAGCCGATCGCATCACGGACTTCAGATATCCATTGCTGGCTGCTGTCGATGGCAGCCACTCTGTCCTTGACTAGTTGAGCCGCAAGACAGGTACTCCCACCCATGCCGAACTCGAAGTAAGAACTTGCCTTCGACATAAAACTTTCGAGAACCGCGATTTCTCGCTGGTGCATTGTGGTCTTCATGAGCCCTTGCTTATCAACACTTGGCCTAGCCTACAATCAAGAGATTGCTCTCCTGCGAAGCTACTCCTCTTCCAACAGATAGACTGGTGACAGGCCCATCTCCAAGCGATCCGTCCCAGACGATGCGCGGAGGACCCAAGCGAGCCTCCGAATTTTTTCCGATTTTTTATCCACGCCTTGGAAACCTCCCCCATAATCCCCGCATCGCTCTCGCGGGAACCTGGTGCGCACCGGGTATCAGGGAGGGCGGCGGCGCCGGATCGGTCGCGCCGGGACACGATCGCGGACAAGCGGGTAACCGCTTTTCGTGAGATCATGCCCTTCGGTAGCGCGGCTGGGTGATGAACCCGTGAGGTCCGGGCCCTGACCGAGGCTGCGTGCGCGAATGCCGCCCCCTCCGGTAGGGCAAGAACGTCGGCGGGGTGCGGGAAACCGAGCCACGTAAATAGTTTGAGAGGCGCGGTCCTGCACCCTGCTTCCCACATTTCCAGGCAATGGCCAGATCGGAAACGAGGCGTGGCGGTGATGAAGCGCGCGGGTTCTTCCCTCTCCCCGTTCTGTGGGAGGAGATGTCGGAGGAGCCTGTGCTATCCCGCCCTGTCCAGCGCCTCGCCGATGTCGGCGATCAGGTCGTCCGCAGCCTCCAGCCCGACCGACAGCCTGAGCGTGCCGCCGCCGATGCCGAGCTCGGCGCGCGCCTCGTCGGTGAGGTTCTTGTGCGTGGTGGTGGCCGGATGCGTGATCAGGCTCTTGGCGTCGCCGAGATTGTTGGAGATCTTGATCACCTCGAGCGCATTCTGCAGACCGAAAGCCTTCTGCTTCCCGCCCTTGAGGTCGAGGCAGATCAGCGTCGAGCCGCCGCTCATCTGCTTCTTGACGATGTCTGCCTGCGGATGGTCAGGGCGGCCGGGATAGATGACGCGCGAAATCTCCGGACGCCCGGCGAGGAAGTCGGCGATCTTTCCGGCGCTCTCCGTCTGATGGCGAACGCGGACCGGCAGCGTCTCCAGCCCCTTGAGCAGCGTCCATGCGTTGAACGGCGAGAGGCTGGGGCCGGTGTGGCGGAAATAATCGTGCAAATTCTTGTCGATCCATTCCTTGTCGGAAAGCACGACGCCGCCGAGACAGCGCCCCTGGCCGTCTATGTGCTTGGTCGCCGAATAGACGACGATATGTGCGCCGAGTTCGAGCGGTTTCTGCTGCAGCGGCGTGGCGAAGACGTTGTCGACCACCAGCTTCGCGCCGATCGAATTGGCGAGCGCCGCCACCGCCGCGATATCGACCACTTCGAGCGTCGGATTGGTCGGGCTTTCGAGGAAGAACAGCTTCGTGTTCGGCCGGATCGCCTTTTCCCAATTGGCGATCTCGGTCCCGTCGACCAGCGTGGATTCGATGCCGTATTTCGGCGCCAACGTCTCGATCACCCAGCGGCACGAGCCGAACAAGGCGCGCGCCGCGACGATATGGTCACCGGCTTGCAGGCTGCACAGGATCGCGGCCGACACCGCCGCCATGCCCGACGCCATCGCCCTGGCCTCCTCCGCGCCTTCCAGCTCGCACATGCGCCGCTCGAACATGTCGACGGTCGGATTGGCGTAGCGCGAATAGATGAAGCCTGGCTCCTCGCCCTTGAAGCGCGCCTCCGCGGCCTCGGCCGTCTCGTAGACGTAGCCCTGCGTCAGATAGATGGCTTCCGACGTCTCGCCGTGCTGGGAACGCAGCGTGCCCGAATGAACCAGCTGGGTGGCTGGCTTCCAATTGCGCTTCTTGGTCATTCCGAACCCCAAACAACAAAAAACCGGTCGCGAAAGTCGCAACCGGTCCATACGGCCTTAGCGGCCCGACGGTCCTTTAGCGACTTGTTTAACGTGGCTGCAAGCCGACCGGCCAAATCACCACGGGATAAAGAGCCCTTTAGACCTGTCCCCGGCTTGCGTCAATCACGCCGTTCGCTAAACCACTGGGCCAGTGCAGCATGGCCCGAAAGCCGGAAGCCGGCTTTCGGACGGCCATGTTGATGGAGACGTGTCGCTTGCGCCAGACAGGCATTCTTCCCGATACCGAGATCGCCGCGCTGTTCGAAAGCGGCGCCCTGGCGACGCCGCGCCCGCTCGACGCCGACCAGATACAGCCCGCCAGCCTGGATTTGAGGCTGGGCGAGAAAGCCTGGCGCGTGCGTGCGAGCTTCTTGCCGGGACCCGCGCACAAGGTGGCGGACAAGCTCCAACGGCTCCAACTGCACGAGATCGACCTTGGCCCCGGCGCGGTGCTGGAGACAGGCTGCGTCTACATCGTGCCGCTGCTCGAAAGCCTGAACCTGCCGGCCGGCATCTCGGCCTCCGCCAATCCGAAGAGCTCGACCGGCCGCCTCGACATCTTCACCCGCGTCATGACCGACCACGGCCAGGAGTTCGACAAGATACCCGCTGGCTATTCCGGCCCGCTCTATCTGGAGGTCAGCCCGCGCACCTTCCCGATTGTCGCGCGCACCGGCTCGCGCCTCTCGCAGATACGCTTCCGCACCGGCAATGCGCTTCTGTCCGAAGGCGAGCTCGAAATCCTGCACCGCGCCGAGACGCTGGTCGCCACCGAGCCGCCGAACATCTCGGGCGGCGGCATCGCGCTCTCGATCGATCTCAGCGGCGAGAAGGGCGCTCTCATCGGCTATCGCGGCAAGCACCACACAGGGCTTGTCGACGTCGACAAGCGCAATGCGCATGACGTGCTCGATTTCTGGGAGCCGCTCTACAATCACGGCGCGCCGGAGCTCGTGCTCGACCCCGACGAATTCTACATCCTCGTCAGCCAGGAGGCGGTGCACGTGCCGCCGCTCTACGCCGCCGAGATGACGCCCTACGACCCGCTGGTCGGCGAATTCCGCGTCCACTATGCCGGCTTCTTCGATCCGGGCTTTGGCCATTCGGAGGCCGGCGGCACCGGCAGCCGCGCCGTGCTTGAGGTCAGGAGCCACGAAGTGCCCTTCATCCTCGAGCACGGCCAGATCGTCGGCCGTCTCGTCTACGAGCACATGCTGAAACGGCCGAAGGCCCTTTACGGCACCGATCTCGGCTCGAACTACCAGGCGCAGGGCCTGAAACTGTCGAAGCATTTTCGTCCACCCGGCTGATTTACGGGTTAGGCTTGCCTCCGACGACACGACGAATTGAGAACCCATCGCTGATGTCCAAGTTCGTCCGCCTTGCCGTGGCGGTCTTCGCGGCTGTCTTCTCCCTTCAGGCCTCGGCCCAGGAGAAGCTGACCATCGGGACGGAGGGCGCCTATCCTCCCTTCAACAATCTGACTGCCGACGGCGAGCTTGTCGGTTTCGACATCGACATTGCCACGGCGCTGTGCGCGCGCCTGGCG